>JBEPYX010000278.1:2967-3464 GCA_041641155.1 Thermoflexus sp. | reverse complement strand
CATAAACCCATCGTCATCGGGGAGAACGGCCAGATGCTGAAGCGCATCGGGGCCGCGGCGCGGCAGGAGATCGAGGCCCTCTTGGGCCACCCGGTGTATCTGGAGCTTTGGGTGAAGGTCCGAAAGAACTGGCGGCGGGATCCCGAGCAGCTGCGGCGGCTGGGCTACGCCCTCCCCCGCGAGCGGGAAAGGCGCCGGTGACACGGGGCGGCCTGGGGCACGGGAGGCGAGGCGACATGGAGACGCCGGCCGGCCTGCTCATCCTCGATAAGCCGAAGGGCTGGACCTCCCACGACGTGGTGGAGCGGGTCCGACGGCTGATCCGCATCCGGCGCGTCGGCCACGCCGGGACGCTGGATCCCCTGGCGACGGGGGTGCTGGTGTTGCTGATCGGGCCGGCAACCCGGCTGGCGGAGTTCCTGCTGGGCCATGACAAGCGCTATCGGGCTGTGATCCGCTTGGGGATCATCACGGACACCGATGACGCCGAGGGACGG
>JBEPYX010000278.1:0-2957 GCA_041641155.1 Thermoflexus sp. | reverse complement strand
TTGCGATCCTTCAGGGGGGAGATCCTCCAGATCCCTCCCGCCTTCGCGGCGATCCAGCAGCGGGGGGAACGCCTTTACGAGAAGGCACGGCGGGGCGAGCCGGTGGCCCCACCCCCCCGTCGGGTGCGGATCGATGACCTTCGCCTGATCGAGTGGGACCCACCGTGGGCCACCATCGAGGTCGCCTGCTCCGCGGGGACCTACATCCGGGCGCTGGCGCGAGACCTTGGGGAACGTCTGGGATGCGGAGCCCACCTGGCAGAGCTGCGCCGGCTGGCCAGCGGCCCCTTCACCCTCGCCGACGCCCTCCCCTGGGAAACCTGGGAGGCGGCCGCCCGATCGGGGAACTGGCGCCCCTACCTGCGGCCCATGGCCGATGCCCTGCCGGACTGGGAACCCATCGCCCCCGATCCCGCCATCCTCCGCCGGCTGCGACATGGCCAGCCGATCCCCGTGCGGGATCTGCCCCATCCGGCCCCCCGGTTGCGGGTGCACCGGCCGGATGGGGCCCTGTTGGCCATGGTGGAGCGGCGAGGGGACCGCTGGCACCCGGTGCGGGTGTTCCCGGAGGATCCATAATGTGGATCCGACTTAAGGAAGCGTGGAATGCGTCCAGCTGGATCGGATGGGGCGTCGCAACCCTGAACCGAGAGCCTAAGCATGCGCTTCGCACAGCGGTTTGAAGACATTGAGCCAGCCCCCTCGGTGGTGACCATCGGGGCCTTCGATGGCGTCCACCTGGGCCACCAGGCCCTGATCGCCCAGGTCGTGGCGATGGCCCGGGCCCGCGGCTGGCGCTCCGTCGTGGTGACGTTCTTCCCGCACCCCGCGGTGGTCCTGCGGGGCGAGACCCCGTTCTACCTGACCTCGCCGGAGGAGAAGCGGGCGCACATCGCCCGGCTGGGGGTTGATCTCCTCATCCAGATCCCCTTCACCCTGGAGACTGCCCGCATCCGCGCGGCCGATTTCATCGAACAACTGGTCCGGATCGGCATGCGGGCGCTGTGGGCCGGGCCGGACTTCGCCATGGGCTACCGCCGCGAAGGAACCCTGCCGGTGCTCGAGGCGCTGGGACGTCAATATGGATACACGGTCCATATCGCCCTGGAATTCCATCTGGGCGGGCGCCCCGTGCGCAGCCGCCGCATCCGGGAGGCGCTGCGGGAGGGCGATGTGCGCTCGGCCGCCGAATGCCTCGGGCGTCCGTTCTCGGTCAGCGGGGAGGTGATCGCCGGCGCCGGCCGCGGCCGGCGCCTGGGGTTCCCGACCGCCAACCTGCGCATCTGGGCGGAGCACGCCTTGCCCGCCGATGGGGTCTACGCCGGCTGGGCGGATCTGCCGGGTGAGATCCGCCGTATGGCGGTGGTCAACATCGGGGTGCGTCCGACCTTCGATCAGGGCAGCGAGCGGGCCGTCGAGGCGCACGTGTTGGACTGGACGGGCAATCTATACGGGCAGCGGTTCACGCTCCATTTCATCGAACGGCTCCGGGAGGAACGCCGCTTCCCCTCCGCCGCGGATCTGGTCGCCCAGATCCATCAGGACATCGCCCGGGCGCGCGAGATCCTGCGCGCGGCCTCCCTCCTGGTTCCCTCGGGCGATTCGTGAGGGAGGACCGCATCCGCCCTGCATGGGAGGTCGAGATGAACACGTTCAATCGCGTGGTCGTCGTGCTCATGATCCTGGCGGCGATCCCCCTCTGCAGCGTGATCCTGATCACCCCCCTCGAGCTCGCCCGCCTGCTTCAGTCCGCCTCGGGCGCGGCGATCGAGGCCCTCAGTCGGATCCGCCCAGAGGCCCGCTACGGCGTTGGGATCGCGCTGGCCCTGGGGATCGACGCCCTGCTGATCCTCTGGCTTCTCCTCGAGGTCCGCCCCCCACGGCGGATCGTCCGGGTGCCCGCCGTGAGCGGGGCCATGGTCGCCGTGACCGTGGACTCCATCCAGGAGCGCCTGAAGTATCACCTGGATCAATTGTCCGATGTCATCGAGGTGCGCCCGCGGGTGATCCCCCGACGAGACGGGCTGCAGGTGGAGTTAGACGTGCTGACCTCCCCGGAGATCGAGGTGCCCCGCAAAGCCGAGGAGATCCTACAGATGGCTCGCATCGTCGTGGAGGACAAGATGGGCCTCCGCCTCCACGGCCCGCCGGTGGTCCGCATCCGCCACGCCCCCTATCCCAAGGGCGGGCCACGCCCATCCGCTCCGTAGGCCCGGCGCGCGGATCCTCCCGCCGCGGGGGCTGCCCGTTTCGCCCGGGCGATCCCATCCGGAACCGGTATGGTATACTGTTCGGGAGCGCCCTTTCCTGTCATTCGGACGTCGAGCCCTCGGGGCGGGTTTTCCTCCGCCCCAGGCAGCGCTGGATCCCAAACGGAAGGCCAGCGATGTCCAGGCCGGAAGCGTCGCCCCCACCGACGATCGTTCCGAACGGCCACCTCTCCCTGGAGGCGCGGGTGGAAGCATTGCTCTTCGTGGCGGAAGATCCGCCCTCGATCGCCCAGCTTGCCCGCGCCCTGGAGGTCCCTTCAGAGGCGGTAGAGGCCGCCCTGGACGCCCTGCACGAGCGCCTGAAGGACCGCGGGCTGCGGCTGCAACGCAAGGGGGATCGGGTGCAGCTGGTCACCGCGCCGGAGGCCGCGGAGGACGTGCGGCGCTTTCTGGGCCTGAACGCAACCCCCCGCCTATCGACGGCGGCCCTGGAGACCTTGGCGATCATCGCCTATCGACAGCCGATCACCCGCGCGGAGATCGAGGCCATCCGCGGCGTGAACTGCGAGGGGGTGCTGCGGACGCTGCTGGCGAAGGGCTTAATCGAAGAGGTGGATCGGGCGGAAGGGCCGGGTCGCCCCATCCGATACGGCACGACCTTTCTCTTTTTGCAGCATTTCGGGCTGCGCTCCCTATCGGATCTGCCCCCGCTGGACGGCGTGGAGGACGGCGGCAGGTTGCCTCACC
>JBEPYX010000277.1:0-3490 GCA_041641155.1 Thermoflexus sp. | reverse complement strand
GAGGGGTAGTGGGGGCACAGCCAGATGGCCTCCACCCCCAGGTCCTGAAGATAGTCGAGGTGGCGTCGGATCCCCTCCAGGTCCCCAATGCCATCCCCATTGGCGTCAGCGAAGCTGCGGGGGTAGATTTGGTAAAACACGGCCTTCTGCCACCACTTGAGCTCCAGCATGGGCCTTCCTCCGACGATGCAGCCTGGGATGAGCCGACCCCGGTGTCCGGGGGGTCGGCGCGAACTTTCCAGATTTTAATCGGGTCCATGCGCATGGACAACTGGCCTGCCTTCCTGTAGCGTGAGGAGAGGGATCATGGTTTTGTTTTGGACGCCGGCCGGGCTGCCGGCTAAGCTGAAGGCGAGGGCGAAGGGTGCCACCTGGCCGCCCCCCGGCGATGAACCGGTCCGGAAACGGAGTTTGATGGCATCGCGGTAGGGGCTTTTTTATTGGCCATGCTGCCGCCTGGGGAGCCAACTGGGGAACCCATTTGGACTGGCGATCCCTTCCGGATGGAGGTGGGGAACGGATTCAGCATCCAGCCCGCTCTGGCTGGATTCTCAGGAGCGTGATCGCATGGCGGAGCCATCTCTGCGGAAAGGCCGGGCGGTCCGGTTCATCGTGCTGCTGGGCCTCGTCAGCCTGTTCGGCGACCTGACTTATGAAGGGGCTCGGAGCATCGTGGGCCCGTTCCTGGCGACCCTCGGCGCTTCCGGGGCGGTCGTCGGGGTGGTCGCGGGCCTCGGGGAACTGTTCGGATACGCGCTGCGGCTGGGATCGGGCTACCTGGCCGACCGGACCCGCCGCTACTGGGCGGTGACGATCGGGGGGTATGTCCTGAATCTGTTGGCGGTTCCGGCGCTAGCCTTTGCCGGCCGGTGGGAAGCCGCGGCCGCCCTGATCTTGGCCGAGCGCACCGGGAAGGCGATCCGGACCCCGGCCCGGGATGCGATGCTTTCCCACGCCGCCAAACAGACGGGGGCCGGCTGGGGCTTCGGCCTGCACGAGGCCCTGGACCAGATCGGGGCCATCGCCGGGCCGCTTCTGGTCTTCGGGCTGATGCATCTGGCTGGCAGCTACCGCCTGGCGTTCGGGGCGCTCCTCGTCCCGGCCGCGGCCGCGCTGGGGGTGCTGGCTCTCGCCCGGATGCTGTATCCCCGGCCCCGGGAGCTGGAGGTGGAGCGGCCGGAGTTGCGGACGGTCGGCCTGCCCCGGGTTTTCTGGATCTACCTGGTGGCGGTCGGCCTGGTGGCCGCTGGCTATGTCGACTTCGCGCTCATCGGCTACCACCTGGAGCGGGCGGGCACCGTGCCGGCGACGGCGGTGCCGGCCCTCTACGCCCTGGCGATGGGGGCCGATGCCGTGACCGCCTTGATCGCGGGCTCTCTGTTTGACCGGGCCGGGTTCTGGGTCCTGGTGGGAACGGTCTTGCTGGCCAGCCCCTTCGCGCCGCTGGTTTTCAGCCCGGGAGCCCTTTCGGTGGCCCTGGGGGCCGTCCTCTGGGGCATCGGCCTGGGGGCTCAGGAATCCATCATGCGGGCCGCTGTGGTGGAGATGGTGCCGGCCCACCGTCGGGCGACCGCTTACGGGATCCTCAACGCGGGGTATGGGTGGATGTGGTTTGCGGGCAGCGCCCTGATGGGCGCCCTCTACGACGTGTCCCCCGCCGGGGTCATTGTCTTTTCGGTCGCCATGGAACTGGCGGGCGCCCTGGGGTTCGTCGTCGCTGGGTGGACCTCGCGGTCCGCAGGGGAAGGCGGCCGCCTGCCGGGCCGGTAATCGGAAGATGATGACGGACCGGCCGTTACTGGGGTTCAAGCGCGGCCATCCTGGCGCTGGAGCGCATGCTGGACCCGGTTCATCGGGCCGAGCGGCCCGCGCGTGGAACGGGCCCCAGTCTAGGATGTTCGCTTGAAGGAAAAGGAAAAGGAAGAGGAGGAGGAAGATCCTCCGCCCCTCCTCGGGTAAAGGGCCAGCGCAAAGAAGTCCACTCTTTCCCGGCCGTGCGCTTCGATCACCTCCTATGGCGGAGGGGGACGGGGGCCGCTGGCCGCACGGTTGGGCTGGGTATTCCACCTGGTCGGATCCCTTAGCCGGCCACCCAGCGGGCGAGGAGGGCGACCAGCAGGCCGAGGCTTCCGAACTCCACCGCCACGCGGGGGGAGAGCGCCCGCCCCTGGAGAGACCAGAGGCTCATCTCCACCAGCTCATACGCGAGGATGATCCACCACCACCCCAGCGTGATCGGCGACAGCGCCCAATACCGGAACGCGGCGGCCACCGTCGCCATGCTCCACCCGATGAGGCCGACGTAGATCCACCGGCGGCCTTCCGGGATCTCCGCCTCCACCAGCCGGGCCAGGGCGAGGCCGGCCGCCAGGATCCCGCTGAGGGCCATCCGCGCTAGCGTCCGGACCCCCTCTTGGAAGATCCATACCGCCGCGGCCAGGGTGACCAGATACACCAGCGCCTGGGGGACCAGTTTAGGAACCCCTGCCCCCTCCAGCCGATATTGTTCCCCGCGCATGGCAAGGGCCAGGGTGATCCCGCCCAGCCCCACGCTGATCAACCACGCTGGGCTCGGGGCAAGCGACAGGGTCCAGATCAGCCCCCCCACCGCTACCCACATCGGCGTGATCCAGCGGCCGATCTGCCGCCATGGGGCTTCCGCCCGGAACTGGGGATGGGAGTGCAGGAGGGATTCCGTGCCGGTGGCCGCCAGGGCTGCGCTGAACAGGCCGATCCAGAAGGCAGGGGTCAGGCGGATCCCCAAGGGCGATCCCAAAATCTGCAGGCTGGCCTCAGGCCCCTCCGCCGGGAGGAGGGAGGCGCTCACCCATCCCAGGAGAACCAGGCTCACCGTGATGGGAATCGGAAGCCACGCGCGTTCGGGGTTCTCCATCGCTCCTCTCTTCATCGGTCGATGTTATTGTTCGTGCCGAAGGGCTCGCCATTCCCGATCCAGCATCGCGTAGACGATGACATCCCCCCAGCGGCCGCCGTATCGCGTAGCTTCCCGCAGGATCCCCTCCATTCGAAACCCAAGGCGCTCGGGGATGGCCCGGCTCCGCCGGTTTTCCGGGGCGACTCGGATCTCCACCCGGTGCAGCCCGCGGGTGAAGAACAGATCGTCCAGCACCGCGGCCACCGCCCGCGTCATGATCCCACGGCCCTGGTGCCCGGCGTCGAGCCAGTAGCCGATCGAAGTGGAAGCGTTCTCGCGATCGATTTTGTGGACGCCCACCACCCCGATCAACGTCTCCTCCAGCCAGATCCCCAGCTCGTAGCCATCCCCCCGGGCCAATCGCTCCAATCCTTCCTCGATGAAAGCCAGGCTGTCCGCAGCGTTCCGCACCCCATCCACCCACGGCAGCCACGGTCGCAGGTGATCCCGGTTGCGGTCGGTCAGGGCGAACAAGGTCTCCGCGTGATGCCGCTCCAGCAAGCGCAGCCAGAGCCCTTCCCCCAGCGGATGTCCCCACATGGCGCTCCTCCGGCG
>JBEPYX010000276.1:0-3500 GCA_041641155.1 Thermoflexus sp. | reverse complement strand
CCCACGGCCCGCCCCCGAATCTTTTTTTTCAATGGCGGAAATGGCGCCTTCCCGTGAAGACCATAGCGATCCCCCGGCGGTCGGCTGCCTCGATCACGGCTGGATCGCGGATGGAGCCTCCCGGCTGGATGACCGCCGTCACCCCCGCCTCCGCGGCGACCTCCACGCCATCCGGGAACGGGAAGAAGGCGTCGGAAGCCATCACAGCCCCCCGGGCGCGCTCCCCAGCTTTCCACACCGCGATCCGCACTGCGTCCACCCGGCTCATCTGCCCCGCGCCGATCCCTACGGTCTGCCCCTCCCGGGCCAGCACGATGGCATTGGAGCGCACGTGGCGGACCACCCGCCAGGCGAACTGGAGGTCGCGCCACTCGGAGGCGGTCGGCGCGCGGCGGGTAACCACCCGCCAGGCGGCCGGATCGTCGTCCGCCCGATCAGGGGTCTGGACCAGGAGCCCGCTGAGGGCGCTGCGGATCTCGAAGCGGGGCGCCTCATCGGGGTGCATCCGGATCACACGGCATGCCTTCTTCTTCGCGAGCAGCTCCATTGCGTCCGGCCGGTAGGCGGGAGCGGCGATCACCTCCAGGAAGAGGGGGCGGAGGGCCTCCGCGGTTTCCCCATCCACCTCGACGTTGAAGGCCACGATGCCGCCGTAGGCGCTCTCCGGATCGCAGGCCAGCGCGCGCCGGAAGGCCTCCGCCGGGGTGTCCGCGACGGCCGCGCCGCACGGGTTATTGTGCTTGACGATGACCGCGGCAGACGGCGGGAGGTCCTGGACGGCTCGCCAGGTCGCCTCCAGATCCAGCAGGTTGTTGTAGGAAAGGGGTTGGCCCTGAAGCTGTTCGAACGGGGGCGAGCGGAAGGGCTCCTGATAGAACGCCCCGATTTGGTGAGGGTTCTCACCGTAGCGCAAGGGGAGAACCGGACGGGCGGAGAGGAGCAGCGCGTCCGGCAGCCCCTGGACATCCTCCGGCTCCAGATAGCGGGCGATCGTCGCATCATACCACGCCGTCAGTCGGAAGGCGCGGGCCGCCAGGCGCCGGCGCAATTCCACAGGGACCTCCCCGTGGCGGCGCAGGGCCTCAAGGACGACCGGGTAATCCTCGGGGCGGCTGCACACCACCACGCGGGCGAAGTTCTTCGCAGCCGCCCGCAGCAAAGCCACCCCGCCGATATCCATCGCCTCCACCGCCTCCTCGATTCCTCCCCGTCGGGCCGCCTCCTCGAAGGCGTAGAGGTTGACCGCGACGAGATCGATCAGCTCGCCCCCGATGGCGGCCACTTCCGCCCGATCCGCCTCAGTGGGCCGGGCGAGGATCCCCGCATACACCTTCGGGTGGAGGGTCTTCACGCGCCCGCCCAGGATCTCCGGGACGCCCGTCCATTCCTCCAGCGGGACCACCGGGATCCCCGCCTCGGCCAGCGCGCGCGCCGTCCCCCGCGTGGCGAGGATCCGCCAGCCCAGATCCATAAGGCCCTGCGCGAAGTCCACCATCCCCGTGCGATCTGTCACGCTGAACAAGGCCCAGCGTTCCCCCATCCGGCTCATCCTCCCATCCGGTGCGGCCCGGGTCGTCCCCGCCCCTCCCGATCGAGGCCTGCCTCGGCGGGATCCTCACGCTCCCTTCATGAACTCCTCGATCGCTGCGCGGCTGATCCGGTAGGTGGCCCCGATCCTGCGGGCCTTCAGCTGGCCGGATTCGATGAGCTGAAGGACATCCTGGGGGGACACCTTCAGGTAGGCCGCGGCTTCCTCCACGGTCATCACCTCCGGCGCGGAAGGGGCGGCCGGCCGGGCCGTCATCCCCTGGAACAGCTGGGTGAAGAACTGGGCCAGCCCGAACCCGGCCCCCGCCCCCACGCCGGCGGCCGCCAGCCCGCCGAGTTCCTGCTGCGCGGCCTCGCGCAGCGCATCGGCCGCCTGCAGCTGCGCGTAAGTCTGCACATCCAGCAACCCCATCGCCCGCAGCTCCTCGACGGTCCGCGAGGAGGGCCGGAGGGACTGCACGTAGAAGGCCTTGAGGTCCAGCCCCAGGGCCCCGAAGTCCTCCTGGGCCTTCGCCCGCACCGCGGCGCCCAGCTCCTCGAAGAAAGCCGCCAGATCCACCACCGGCCGGTTGAAGTTCCCCACCACATCGGCCAGCTTGCTCACCAGGACGCTGCGGAGGTAATCCACAATGCGCTCAGTCTCGTAGATGCGCTGGACCCCCACGATCTTATTCACGAACAGTTGAGGATCCCGCACCTGGATGGCGAAGGTGCCATGGCCTTGGAGCAGCACCACGCCCAAGCCCATGCCGGGGTTGCGGACCACGATGGGCTCGGGGGTTCCCCACTTGAGGTCCACGAACTCCCGCGTGGAGACGAAGTAGACCTCGGCGGTGAAGGGGGAACGGCCGCTGAAGAGGGGTCCCAGGAGATGGATCAGGAGGGGGATGTTGGCGGTCGTGAGGGTATGCCGACCCGGGCCGAACACATCCAGCGCCCGCCCATCCCGGAAGAAGACGGCGGCTTGGCTCTCGCGCACGATCAGCTGGGAGCCGAGGCGGAAATCCCCCGCCCCTTCCTCCGGGAACCGTCGGACGATCTCCCGGCCTGTGTCGTCCGCCCATTCGATCACATCGAAGATCCGGGGCATCGGCACGCTCCTTTCTGGAGGGAGGGAACCCCGCTTCCGGAACAAGAGCGCCAACAGAGTGCGATCGTTTCCAGTTTAATGGAAGAAAGATCGGAAAGCCACCAGGAAACCGATCGCCACCACCGTCCGCCGCACCCAGATGCGGCCCACCCGACGGGCGATCGCCGAGGAGGCGTATCCCCCGGCCATCGCCCCGAGGGCCATCCCGAGCACATCCCCCCAGAGCACCGCCCTGGAATGGATGAAGTAGAGCGCGGCGATCCCGTTGATCGTAAAGGCTAGGACGTTCTTCAGCCCGTTCATCTGATGGATATCCTCCAGGCCCATCAGCTCGAGGGCGGCCAGCATCAGGATGCCGATCCCTGCCCCGAAATAGCCCCCGTAGAACCCCACCAGGAACTGGAAGAAGACCAAGGCGGCCCACCGCCGGGCGGAGATCGGACCCGTCGGGCGCGGCAGTCCGCGCTGAAGGCGTGGGCCGATCGTCAGTAGAAGCGTGGCGAACAACAACAGATAGGGGACGATCCCGCGGAAGGTCTGCTCAGGCGTATGGAGCAACACATAGGAGCCGAGCAACCCGCCGAAGAGGGAGGGCCAGAGGAGGATCCATAGCCAGTGGCGGATCTCGCCCAGCTCCCGGCGGAACCCGAAGGCCCCGGCGATCGAACCTGGGAGGAGGGCCACGGTGTTGGTGGCGTTGGCCAGGATGGGCGGACGGCCCAGCCACAACAACGCAGGGAACGACACCAGGGTCCCACCCCCCGCGATGGCGTTCATCGCACCCGCGGCGAACCCCGCGAGGAAAACGATGGGCGCGTCCCACATGGCGTTCCTCCGGATTGTCAGCTCCGTCCGCGCGCGG
>JBEPYX010000275.1:0-3518 GCA_041641155.1 Thermoflexus sp. | reverse complement strand
CGGGAAATACCGCATGTGATACTGCCGTGCGGCCTCCGAGACCACGATGCAGCCGTCCAGCCGCTTGAAGAACCGCCGCAGCAATGGTTTCCCGTAATAATACGTCCGGCTGACCTCTCGATACGCATGGAAGGTCCCCACCGCGATCGCCTGCGGGACCAGATCCCGGTGCCGCAGGACGGCGAGGGGGAGGGCAGGGGTAAGGGGCTCATGCAGGTGAAGGACGTCGTAGGCACCCGATTGCAGGATCGCCTTGATCCGGCGGTAGAGGCGGGGGGAGAGGCTGATCCGGGCGATCGAGCCGGCGAAAGGGAAGGCGATCACCGACGCGGAGACGTTAATGAACCCGTCCCCGCTGGCGCGCCCGTCGGAGGCGGGGGCGATGATGTGAGCCTCATGGCCCAGGCGCTGCAGGCTCTGGGCAAGGTGGGCGATATGGTTGTTGACCCCTCCGGGCACAGCGAAATCGTAGGGCGACACCAAGGCGACGCGCATCGGCTCTGCTGATCGGATGGGCAGGTGGGCTTCCGGCATGGCTGCCCGCGGGAGCTCCCCAGCCCCTCATTCCTCACCGGGGACCCTCCAGATCGGCGTGGTGAGCACCCACTGGTCCGGAGCCTCTCGGAGGACCTGGGCGAAGATCTCCAGGACACCCGCGATCAGGGCCTCGCGAGCTTCCGCCGATTTCCCCGTGGGCCAGAAGGGTGGCCAGAGGCGCAGGCGAACGCCTGCCGGCTCCCGCCAGGCGAAGGCAGGGATTACCGGGCATCCCCGGCGAACCGCCAGCTCCGCGTAGCCGTCGGGCAGCCATGCCGCTTCCCCTAAGAAAGGATACACCCGACCGCTCCGGGTGGTATCCCGGTCCAGGGCCAGGGCCACGACGCCTCCCCGCTCCAGAGTTCGGAAGACCTCGCGGAGGGCGCCGTCGGCCGGGACCAGGCGGAGGCCGTGGGCGCTGCGTAGGCGACAGAGATACCGGAACATGGCGGGAGGGCGCACGGGCTCGGCGACTGCAAGGGCCGGAAACCCGCTGGCTCCCAGGAACTGCAGACCCCACTCCATCGGACCATAGTGGGCGCTCACCACGATCACTCCCCAGCCCGCCCGTATGGGCTCCTCCAGATGCTTCCAGCCCTCGATCCGGATCGCGGGGAACCGGCGTGAGGGGGGACAGCGGGGGGCTTGAAGGAGATCCACGTAATTCTGCCACAGCATCCGGAAGGCCCGTCGGGCGACGCGGTGGGCGGCTGGATCCTCCGGCGAGGTCCCCAGGACGTGGGCCAGGTTCTCCCGTAGGCCGGCGGCGGAGGGGAGGAGCGGATAGGCGAGGTCGGCCAGGCGGGCCGCCAGCCAGTAGGCGAAACGGGGCGGCAGCGCCTGCACCGCCGCCCCGAGGCCCCGAAAGAGCCCGTAAACCATCCAGGCCGACGCCTCAGATCCCGCGCCCGGCAATGAAGTCCTCCACCATCTGCCGCGCGATATGGTCCGGGAATTGTTTGGGGGGCGATTTCATGAAATACGCCGAGGGGCCGATCAGAGCGCCCTTCAGCCCGCGGTCCAGGGCGATCTTCGCGCAGCGGACCGCATCAATGACCACCCCCGCCGAGTTCGGGCTGTCCCAGACCTCCAGTTTGGCCTCCAGGTGGATCGGTGCCCCGCCGAAGGTCGTCCCCTCGATTCGGATGTAGCACCACTTGCGGTCCTGCAGCCAGGGCACGTAGTCGCTGGGGCCGATGTGGATGTTCTCCGGCGGCAGGTCGTAGGGGACCAAGCTGGTCACTGCGCTGGTCTTAGAGATCTTCTTGGACTCCAGACGCTCCCGCTCCAGCATGTTCAGGAAGTCCGTGTTGCCTCCGAAGTTGAGCTGGTAGGTCCGCTCCACCCGCACGCCGCGCTCGATGAACAGCTGGACCAGCACCCGGTGCAGGATCGTGGCCCCCACCTGGGATTTCACATCGTCCCCGATGACCGGGAGCCCGGCCTCCTCGAACCGCTGTTGCCAGTAGGGCTCGCGGGCGATGAAGACGGGGATCCCGTTCACGAAGGCGCAACCGGCGTCCAGCACCTGCTCCACATACCACTTGGTGGCCTCCTCGCTGCCCACCGGCAGGAAGTTCACCACCACATCCGTGCCGGTGTCCCGGAGGATCTTCACGATGTTGTCGGTCGGGCCGGGGGCTTTGCGGATGATACCTGAGAGGTAGCGGCCGATCCCGTCGTGGGTCATGCCTCGATGGACCTTCACCCCCAGCCGGGGCACGTCCGCGAACTTCAGGGTGTTGTTGGGCGGGGTGAAGATCGCCTCGGCCAGGTCCTTGCCTACCTTGTTGACGTCAATATCGAAGGCGGCGCTGAACTCGATGTCCCGCACGTGATACGGCCCCAGCCGCACGTGCATGAGGCCGGGGACGACGGCGTCGTCCGGGACATCCCGGTAATACCACACGCCCTGGACGAGGGCGGAGGCGCAGTTCCCGACGCCGATGAGGGCCACCCGCACTTTACGCTCGGCCACGGTGCATCCTCCTGGGTTGGGATGAGGGGGAAGGTTCGAGTGGAACCTCCACCCAATTTAACCGATGTCGCGCGTCCCCGCGAGCTCCTTCCGCAGGGGATCATCTCTCTTGAAAGGCGCCTCTCTGCTTGCCAAGGGACCAAAACGGGGCTAAATCGGGGTTGGAAAGCTGGCCGCGCCAGCCGGAGAGAGGTTCACAGAAAAACCCGGTGAAGAGCCCAGCGGATCCAGGGGAGCCCCAGGCTGTGGAGGGTGAGGCCGTACACGCTGGCCCCGACCAGCGCGGCCAGCAGCAGGCCGGGCCACCCATGCTGGGCGGCCCAGGGCGCCATCGGCCACAGGACGAGGCTCATCGCCAGCGTGGCCGCGCCCGTCTGCCCCAGGATCCGCCCCCAGCGGGCGGCCTCGAGGCCCTCCAGGCGCCGGGCCAGGAGGAGCAGCAGGGCGATCGCCTCCAGGGTGGTCGCGACGGTGTTCGCCAGGGCCACCCCCCCATGGCCCAAGGGCTTGATCCACGCCAGGCTGAGGACGACGTTCAGCGCCATCGCCCCCATGCCCACCCCCACCGGGGTGCGGGTGTCGTGGAGGGCGTAGAACGTCCGCGCCAGCAGTTCCACTCCGGCGTGAGCCGGCAGGCCGAGGGCGTAGAACTGGAGCGCTTGAGCCGTCCACTCGGTGGAGGTGGCCCCGAAGGCTCCGCGCTGGAAGAGGGCGGCGATCAGGGGCCGGCGGAGGAGGATCATCCCCGCGGCGATGGGGAAGGTGACCCCGACGAGGAGGCTCAGGGTCTCCCCCACGGTCCGGCGCAGCGCCGTCCACTCCGCCCGCGCCGCCAGCGCGGAGAAGGTGGGGAACGCCGCCGTGGCCACCGCCTGGGCGAGGATGATCTGGGGTTGTAGCATCAGTTGCCAGGCCAGGTTCAGGGCCGCCAGGTAGCCAGCCCCCAGGCCGGAGACCAGCCGGGTGTTCACCAGGAAGTTGATCTGGACGGCGGCCAGGCCCA
>JBEPYX010000274.1:0-3528 GCA_041641155.1 Thermoflexus sp. | reverse complement strand
AGGGCCTCCCACAAGCCCCACCCCAGGCCCTGGGCCGCCCCCCCATGCATCTGGCCCTCGATGAGCAGCGGGTTCAACGCCCGGCCCACGTCCTGGGCCATCACCGCCTCCCGTACGGCCACCCGGCCGGTCTCCGGATCCACCTGCACCCGGACCAACATGGCGGCGAAGCCGGGAGCTGGCTCGGTCTGGGCGGAGGATCCGTGGCCAAGCACCGGCTCGAACTTCCCCCCAAACCGCTGGGCGAGCCCTGCCACCTGCCCTACCTCCATCCGGGGCTCCGGGACCCCGCGGACGTAGATCTGACCATCCCGGATCTCCAGATCCTCCGGGGCGACCTCCAGACGCTCCGCCGCGATCCGCAGGATCTGCCGCCGCGCCTCCTCCGCCGCCCGCTGCACCGCCAGCCCGACGGTGTAGATGGTCTTGCTCCCCGCGCTCGCCCCGGCGTAGGGCGCGACGTCCGTATCCCCCTGGATGATCCGGACCTGCTCCACCGGGACCCCCAGGACGGCTGCGGCCAGCTGCGCCATCGCCGTATGGGTCCCCTGGAGGTCCACCGCGCCCACGTAGATCCGCACCACCCCATCCCGGTCCACATGGCACATGGCTGCGGCAGGCTCCAGGCCGCCATGCCAGCCCCCCACGGCCACCCCGATGCCCTCCCCCGGCCCCTTCCGCCGCTCCCGCCACAGGGGATGTTCCCGCAGCGCCTCCAGGCAGGCCCGCAGCCCGATGGGGCCATAGCGCCTTCCGCTCGGCAGCTCGTCCCCCTCCTCCATCACATTGCGCAGCCGGAACTCCAGGGGGTCCAGCCCCAACCGGCGGGCCATCTCGTCCATCTGGGATTCCAAGGCGAAGAGGGCCTGGGGGGCCCCCGGCGCCCGATAGGCCCCGACCCCCGGCTTGTTCGTCAACACCTCGATGGCCTCGATCTCATAGTGAGGGAAGCGATAGAAACTCCCGAGCAGGTTCGCCGCGATGCGAGCCGGCGAGCCGGGGAAGGCGCCGGCCTCGAAGATCAGCCGGGCCTGGAGAGCCGTCAGCGTCCCGTCCCGCTTCACCCCGGTCTTCAAGGTGATGATCGCCGCGTGCGCAGGCGTCCCGATGAGGAACTCCTCCTGGCGGGTCAGGGTCAGCCGCACCGGCCGCCCGGCCTGGACCGCCAAGGCGGCCACCAAGGGCTCCAGCAGGGTGAACTTCCCCCCGAAGCCGCCCCCCACCGGGGTCGGGATCACGCGGATCCGGTTCTCGGGCCAACCCAGGAAATCGGCTACCTCCTTCCGCACCCCGAAGGGGTCCTGGGTGCTGGTCCAGACGGTCAGGATCCCCGTGGCGGGATCGAGGGCCGCGGTGGTGGTGTGGGGCTCGATATAGGCCTGGTGGACGGAAGGGGTGCGGTAGGTGAACTCCAGGATGAGATCGGCCTCCTCGAAGCCCCGCGCGATGTCCCCACGCGTGTAGCGGGCGTGATCGGCGACGTTGCCGGGGCGGGCCGGCTGGCCCTCCGAACCACCGGCATCCGCTGCGTGGGCCCCAGCGTCCGCCCGGGCCCCCGGCCGGCCGCCGGGCCAGATCCGCGGGGCATCCTCCGCCATGGCCACCAGGGGATCCACGAGGGCCGGCAGGGGATCGATCTCCACCTCCACCTGAGCCGCCCCATCCGCCGCCGCCGCCTCGCTCTCCGCCAGCACCACCGCGACCGGCTGGCCGTAGTAGACCACGCGCTCCCAGGCCAGCAGCCCCCGAGCATGATCCGCCGGCTCCCGCTGGAACCACGGGAGATCCGCCGCCGTCCAAACCGCGACCACGCCAGGGATGGATCGAGCAGGTGCCGTCTCCACGCGGCGGATGCGGCCATGGGCGTACGGACTGAGGACCAGGCGGGCGTAAAGCAGATCCGGCAGCCGGAGATCCGCACCGAATTTCAATAGACCGGTCACCTTCAGGCGACCGTCTCGCATCGGGATCCGCTGGCCGATGCTCATCCGCTAAACCTCCCTTGGTCAGGATCGAACATACGCAGGGTCCAGCGCTGGAAACGCTGGGTTCCCCATGAGGGATCGCTGTTCATCGGCCATGGTTTGGGGAGCAACCCCTTCCCCTGTTCCGCGGCCCTCCACCCCGCTGCCCCCATTCCTTGACCAAAGCGCCGGGCCATGGACGCTCCCTCGCGATGGAGACCCGCCTGTCCTTCATCCATCATACACGACACGCCCTTCGCGGGCGACGATCCTTCCCCGCTTCACCACGGTGTGCACCAGGTTCACCCCATAGCGGTAGGCCAGGTGCCGGTAATCCGGGGCGTCGAGCAGCACCAGGTCCGCCTGCTTGCCCGGCTCCAGAGTCCCCACCTCATGGCCCAGGCCGACGGCGCACGCCGCGTTGAGGGTCGCGGCGGTGAGGGCTTCGGCGGGGGTCAGCTGCATCCATCGGGTTGCCAGGGCCATCATCATCGGCATCGCCTCGCACCACGAGGTGCCTGGGTTGAGGTCCGTGGCGATGGCCAGGGCGCCGCCGGCATCCACCAACTGCCGTGCGGGGGCGTAGCGGCCCGTCGCCAGCCCGAAGGCGGTGCCGGGGAGGGCCACGCCGATGGTCTCCGAGCGGGCGAGGCGCTGCAGGTGCTCCGGCGGCGTGCTCACCAGGTGATCGGCGCTGATGGCCCCCAGGGCCACCGCCAGCGGCACCGCCCCCAGCGCCGGCTCGAACTCATCCGCGTGCACCTTCAGGCCCAGGCCCAACCGCTTCGCCGCCTCTAGAATCCGTCGGGTCTGTTCCAGGTCGAACGCGCCGCGCTCGCAGAACACATCGCAGAACCAAGCAGCCCGGCCATCGTCCCAGGGAGGGCGCCACGGCCCGCCTGGGGGATACCGCCGGGCGACCACTGCGGGCAGCATCTCCTCGATTAACTGCTCGACGTAAGCTTCAGGGTTCCCCCGGTGTTCCTCAGGGATCGCGTGGGCCCCTAAGAAGGTCGGCACCAGATCCAGCGGGTGGATCCCATTGAGGCGGTGGAGGGCATCCAGCAGCCGGAGCTCGGTTTCCAGGTTCAGCCCGTAGCCGGTCTTGGCCTCGGCCGTGGTGGTGCCGTGGAGCAGCATCCGGTCCATGCGAGAGCGGGTCTCCGCCATCAACTGCGGATCCGAGGCGGCGCGGGTAGCCCGCACGGTGGCGAGGATCCCCCCGCCGGCCTGGAGGATCTCCAAGTAGGTCGCCCCCTTCAGCCGGAGCTCGAACTCCGCAACGCGATCGCCCGCCCAGATCAGGTGGGTATGCGGATCGACGAAGCCGGGAACCACCGCCTGGCCCCGCGCCTCGAGGATCTCCGCCGCCTCGGTGACCTGCGCCTCGACCTCCTGGGTCGGCCCAATCGCGATGATACGGCCGTCGCGGATGGCCACCGCGCCGTCCGGAAGGATCTGAAGGGCCCCCATGGCGGCCCCTCGCGCCGGCGAGCGCCCTTGCGGGGTGACCACCTGAGCCGCATGGCGGACGAGCAGATCGACGCGCATGGCCTTTGAACCG
>JBEPYX010000273.1:0-3556 GCA_041641155.1 Thermoflexus sp. | reverse complement strand
TCGCCGGTCGGCCGTGGATAACGGCGGGCAGGTTGCCGGGGCTTCCTCGGGCCGGGTCCCTCCACCCACTCTCGATAAGAGCGGCGCTCGTATTCAGTTGGAAGCCGGGACGAGCCCGGCGGTTTGAGGCAATTATAGCGAAAAGCGACCTCGAGCGCAAATCCGAGCCCGCCGGATCAGCGAGCCTCCAGGGGCTCGGGGAGGTCCTCCCAATCGTCTTCGAAGGTGACTTCCTCTTTCCCTTGAAGCCGCTCGATCACCTTATCCACGATCAGGGCCAGGTGGCGGGGATGGCGGACGAAGTCCAGGCGATCCGCGGGGATGGTGAGCACGGGGCACAAGTTGAAGCATCGGATCCAATCCTCGTAGAGCGCATTGAGGCGGGCCAGGTAGTCTGGCGAGATCGCCCGCTCGAACGGGCGGCCCCGCATGGCGATGCGGCGCAGCAGCGTGGGGACGGAGGCCCGCAGGTAAATCACCAGATCGGGCGGCGGGAGGAAGGTGAGCAGCGTCTCGTAGAGCTCCCGATACACCCGCCAATCCCGTTCGCTCAAGGCCCCGCGCTCGTAGAGATTTCTGGCGAAGATCTCCGCGTCCTCGTAGATGGTGCGGTCCTGGATCACCGAATGGGGTCGTTGCAGCAGCATGACGTGATGGCGGAGCCGTCGCCCCAGGAAGAAGATCTGGGAATGGAAGCCCCAGCGGGCCATATCCTGATAGAAATCCGCTAGGTATGGATTGTCGTCCACGGCCTCGAAGAACGGCTCCCACCCCAGGGCCTCCGATAGCCGCTCCGTGAGCGCCGATTTCCCCACCCCGATGTTCCCTGCGATCGCGATGAACTTTTTCCCCGAAGGGCCGTGGTTGGTCACCGCCTCACCTCCCCTCTGTGGATCCCGGGGCGATCAGCCGTTCCCGGTGATGTTCCCATACGAACCGGTGTCCAATTGCTCGAAAGGCGCCCCAGCCCCGCCATGGGGGATCGAGCTGCTCCAAGCGGCGGGCGATGTCCGGGAGGGCCTCGGGGGGAACCCAGCGGAAGGCAGTGATCTGCTCCGCACGGTCCGCGGCCCGGGGCTCTCCCTCCGTGCACACCTGGAAGACGAACGAGACGAATGGAACCCCTCGATCGGCGGCGCCTTCCGAGGGATAGATCGTGTAGGTGATCAGCCCCCACCAGGCTGCGGAGCGCACCGGCAGGCCCGTCTCCTCCGCCAGCTCCCGATGCAGGGCTGCCCAGGCGGTCTCCTCCCAGCCGATCCCTCCGGTCAGCAGGCGATAGACGCCAGGGGGGTAAAAGGCTTTGGTGTGGACCAGGATCTCGCGGCTCGGCCGCTGGATGACCAGGAGGACCTCTCCCCGCCGCCGGTCCAGACTCTGCCACACTTCCTCCCACCAGCGGTCTTCAACGACCGTGGCGTGGAGGTGCGGCTGGGGCCCGAAATGGGCGGTGAGGGCCTCCAGCTCGGAGGGAGCGATGAGCGGTCGGTTCACGATCGGACCCTCCAGGGGATGTGGGATCGGGTTTCAACGAGCGGATGCCCTCATGCACCCCCTTCGAGACGGCGAAGAGGCGGGAAGCCTCGTTGAGGATCCCGCTGCGTGCCTCAGCGGTCCCAGCGCTGGAGGCGCGGCCGGATAACGGTGGGGACAAGGGCGTAGATGCCCACGCGGATATCTGGTCCGGCCAGGATCGCATGAGGGCCCCTCACGCGCTCATGATTAGGCGGGAGGCGGCGAGGTCGGCCAGCTCGCTGTGGAATCGATCGGGGTGGAACAGGGCGGCGAGCAGCTCGACGCCGTGGACGGTGCGGGGGCCGGGCCGGCTGAAGTAAGCGGAGGCCTCCAGCGCGTAGACGTTCCCCCTCCGCACGGCGGGGATCTCACGCCAGAAGGGCAGGCGCTCCAAGAGGGGCCGCGCGGCGATGACGTCATTCAGGCGGTATCCACAAGGGATGAGGCCGATGACCTCTGGCTCCGCCTCCAGGGCCTCCTCCCAGCGGATCCGGCGGGACGGTTCCCCCGGCCGCCCCATAACTTCGATCCCTCCTGCGATCTCTACCATCTCGGGGACCCAGTGGCCGCAGCAGAAGGGGGGATCGAGCCATTCCAACAGCAAGACCCGGGGGCGGGGGGCTCCGCTCACCGCTGCCTCCACCCGGGCCAGCCGGTCGCGCCATTCGCGGATGCGGCGCTCGGCACGCTCCGGAACCCCGGCCGCCTCGGCGATCTGGCGTGCGCTCGTGAACAGATCCTCCAAGCGGTAGACGTTGACCCCGATCACCCGGGGCGGGCGGCGGAGTCGCTGGGAGGCCCGTGCGGCTTGGCCCATGGGGACGGCGCACACTTCGCACAGCGCTTGGGTGAGGACCAGATCCGGCGCCAGGGCGGCGAGCTGTTCCTCGTCGATGAGATAGATCGGCTCCCCGCGGCGGGCCTTCTCCCGGACGGCCGCGTCAATAGCGGCAGGGTCCGTGAGGCCCTCCGGCAGGGTGCTGCGGGTGAGCCGGGGCAGCCGGGTTACCACCTCGGGGGGGAAATCGCATTCGTGGGACACTCCGACCAGATGGTCCTCCAGCCCGAGGGCGCAGACCAGCTCGGTGGCACCTGGAAGCAAGGAAACAATCCGCATCGGCACCGCTCCTTCGGGGACCCGGGCGGACTGGCCACGCCAGGAGGTCGGGTCAACCTTCAGAGGTCAGGGCCGGGGCGGGGACCGGCCGGGCCGGGCGCCGGCGCTCCCAGAGCCGACAGAACGCACAGATCCCCGGGGCCGAGGTCGGCTGCCCGCACTTCTCGCATGCGTGCAGCTCCGCCTCGTCGGTCCGGAAAACGATGAGGCCCTCCTCCTTGGCCTTCAGGAAGCCCATGTAGAAGCGCAGCTTGGTGCCCGGGCGCTCCTCCTCCAGCTTCGCCAGCCACTCCTTATATGCGATGCTTGTGGAGCCTTCGGCGTAAGGGCATTCGTCGTAGATATAATCGATGCCCCGGATCAGGGCGTAGGCTGCCGTCTCCCGCTCGTAGAAGCGGCAGAAGGGCTTCACCTTGCGGGCGAAGCCCGGACGGGAAGCCGGGAGCACCGGGCCCTGGCGGGCCATGTAACCGATCTGCCAGTTCATCACATTGCCGAAGAGGACCGCCACCTCGTCATCCAGGTTGTGGCCCGTGGCCAGGGCGGCGTAGCCGCCGTCATACGCCACCCGGTTCATGATGTAACGCTTGATCAACCCGCAAACCGCGCACGGCTTATCCCGACCGCGCAGGGTGCGGGCCGCGACCTCGGGGACGGTCTCGCCGTAGACTTCGCGGACGTCCACCACGATCAGGCGGGCGCTGGGCCAACGCTCCTCCACAAAGCGGCGGCATTTCTCATAGGACTGATCGGAGTAACGGATGCCGCCGTCGATGCCCAGGCCGATGTAAAGGCCATCCGCCTGATAGCCCAAACGCAGCAGCACATCCCACAGGCTCAGCGAGTCCTTGCCCCCGGAGACGGCCACCAGCACCCGCTCCGAGCGGTCGAACATGCGGAACATCCGGATGGTCCGCTCGGTCT
>JBEPYX010000272.1:0-3589 GCA_041641155.1 Thermoflexus sp. | reverse complement strand
GCAAGGGGAGACGATGGCCCGCCTGGTGGAGGAGGGGATCTGGGACGCCGCCCTCCTCCACCGAGTGGTCAGGGCCCAGGCAGCCCGCTTCGCCGACGGCCTTGAGGGCCTTATGACCGAGCAGCTCCTCCGTGCACTGGAGGGGCGTCGGCCGCTGGACCCCTGGATCCGGTTCGCGCGGGCGGAGGTGTGGCATCGGCGCGGGGAGTGGGAAGCGGCCGTGGCCCTGTATCGAGCCCTCCTGGAGGAATCGCTGGAGGACCCCCGCGCGGAGCTGCGCCTAGGGATGGTTGCGGAGTCCCGGGCCGCGGCGGGGTCGCCGGAGGCCCTGCAGGAAGCGGCCTGGTGGTATCGGGCGTATCGGGATCGGGCCCCGTTGGACCTCCTGGGGCTCCGCCGGTGGGTGGAGGCGTGCGAGGCCCTCGCGCGGCAGGGGGTGGCGGCGGCGGCCTGCGCGGGGAGCGCGGCGGGCCGTCGGGAGCTGGAGGATCGGACGGAGGATCGGGCCCTCGTGGCGCAGCTGTTGGGGATTCCGGTGGAGCGGCTGATCCTGGGGCCGAACTTGGTGGAGAACGGCGGGTTCGAGGCGTGGGCCGAGGGAGGGCCCGTCGGCTGGTCTTGGTCGGACATGTCAAACCGGCCGCCCTGGGATCCGGGCCTCTTCCTGGGCGGGGCGGAGGAGCTGGACGCCTACGCCGGCCGGCGTGCCGCGCGCGTGGACGGCCTTTGGGTGGCCCGGGAGGAAGGGCGGGAAGCGGCGCGGGCGGGCTATTGGGCAGCGAAGGTCCCTCTGCAGCCGGGAGGCCTCTACCTGCTCTCGTTCGCCTATCGGACCGATCTGGCGCCCGGGGCATGGGTGGGGGTATGGGTTTCCGACCGGCCTGAGGTGCTCTTCGCGGGGGATCGCCCGCTGCCGGACACCGGCGGGGCGTGGCGGCGGGCGGTGCTCCTCGGCTGGAACCGGGCAGCGGAGGGAACGATCGCCGTCCTGCTCCGGTTGTGGGGGGAGGGGACGGTCCTCTTCGATGAGGTGGCTGTGCGGGAGGTCCAGGGAGCCGACCCCGCGGCCCTGGGGGCCCTGTCGTTCCCGATCCTGGTCCTGCGCTGAGGGAGCAGGGATGTTGCTCCGACGGGCATGCGGAGGATCGGATGGTGGGGGGCGAAGGTGGATGGCTCTGCTCGTGGGGCTCGCCCTCGTGCGGGGCGTGTTGTATGCCGCTCTCATCCCTCCTTGGCAGGCGCCGGATGAGACGGGACATTTCGAGCATGCGTGGCTCATCGCCCGGCGGGGCCGGATCCCCACCGCCCAGGATGCGGACCCCGCGCTGGAGCGGGCGCTGGTCGCCTCGCTTTACGAATGGCGGTATGGGGAATGGCTGGGCCGCCCTTTGCCTTCGATGATGCCGGAGCGTCTGGAGGATCTTCCCCCGGAGATCTTCGCCAGGAGCTCCCGAACCCTCGGGCGGTTCTCTCCGGCCTACCTCTGGCTGGCGGCCTGGATCCGGCCGGTGCAGCAGGACGATCTGCTGCTGGGGCTTTACATGGCCCGCTGCGCCTCGGTTGTGCTGAATGCCCTGATCCTCGTCATCGCCTGGCGGTTGTTCCGTCTGCTGGCCCCCGGGCAGCCGACCCTGGCCGGGGCGATGGTCCTTGTCCTGGCCTTCCATCCCCAGCACACGTTCATCAACGCCGCGGTGGGGGAGGGGCCGCTGGCGGAGTTGGGGGCCACTATGGCCCTTTACGGCTGGACCCACATCCTGATCCGGGGCTGGACTGCCCGCGGGATGGCCTGGGCCCTCGGGGGGACAGCGCTGGGGGTGGCGGCCAAGGCCGCCGCTCTCTACCTGATCCCCCTGGCGCCGGTCGCCCTCTCGCTGGCGCTGGCCCGGGAGTTCCGGCGCCATCCGGGGCGCGCCCTGCTCGGCGGGGCGCTGGCGCTGGCTGCCTTGGGGCTGTTGGGGGGGTGGTTGCCTCGCTCCCCCGGCGCCCCCCTGCTGGATGCGCTCCTCGACGCCTGGCGGTCCGGCGAGCTGGGGGTCCAGGGGGATAGCCCTCACTCCTTCGATCAGATCCTCCAGGCTGGCATTGAGAGCTACTGGTTCAACCTCGGGTGGATGAACGTCCCGGCGCCGAGGGGATGGTATCTGGCGCTCTGGATCGCCATGCTCTGGGCGCTGGAGGGGTGGCTGCTGCCGCGGTCACCAGGGCCGCGGACGCCACCGGCCGCGCTCGCCCTGATGGCGGCGGCCGCCGGGCTAGCGGTGGGGGGCTGGATCGCCTTCCTGGCCACGCCGCGGGGGATGGGCTATTATCAGGGGCGTTATTTGTTCCCCGCCGCCGCCCCCCTCACGTTCTTCCTGGTGGGGGGATGGGCGCGCGCCCTGCCGGAGGCCGCCCAGGCTCGCTTCCCCACCTTCGCCGCCGCCGCAATGGTGGCCCTGGAGGCGGTGGCGTTCTTTCCGGTGGTCCTTCACACCTTCTATGGCCGGTGAGGAGACATGCCAGCGGCTTTGGCCCGATGGGTGAGGCGAGGGCTGATCGGGTTCCTGCTCCTATCGGCTCCCAGCGCGCTGGGCCCACCGATCGTCCCCGCTCGAGCGCAGGTCTCCATCGCGCTCTATCTGCCGGTCGTGATGCGGGGCTTCAATCCCGGCTGGCGTTCCCCGATGGGGATCGCGATGTATGGCGCGGTGAACGATGAGGAGGGGTTATCGGCGATGCGAGCGGCGGGGGCGCGCTGGGTGGTGACGCTGCTGAGCTGGGCAGCCATCGAGCCCCAGCGGGGGCAGCGCAACTGGGCTGCCTTTGATGAGAAGATGAGCAACGCCCAGGCTGCCGGGATGCGGGTCTTCGTGCTCTTCCACGACAACCCGCCATGGGCCGCGCCCTATCCCGACGGTCCGGTGACCGACACCCAGGATCTGGTGAATTTCCTGGCGGCGGCGGCGGAGCGCTATGACGGGGACGGCGTGGATGACGCCCCCGGCTCCCCGCGGGTGGACATCTGGTCGTTTTATGCAGAGCCGGATGCGGGCGACCCGGTGCGGTATCCGTGGAAGGGGCATTGGGGCCGGCAGCCGGCGCAGTACGCCGATATGTTGCGCCGGGCGGCCGAGGTTATCCACAGTAAGGCCCCAGGGGCGTGGGTGACCAACGGCGGCTTGGCCTACGATTGGTTTGAGGAGGACCACGGGCCCTTCGTCCGGACCTTCCTCACGGATACCTTGCGGGCCTTAAACGAGATGGGGGGTGCCCGTCGTTACTTGGATGCTGTGGCCGTGCACTATTACCCGATCTCCGGCCATCGCTGGCCGACGATCCGCGAGAAGCTGTGGGAGATCCGCGGAATTATGGCGCGCCATGGGGTGGGGGATCTGCCCATTGTGGTGCCAGAGATGGGCTACTGGAGCGATTCGGTCCCGGTGGCGCCGGAGTTGAGCAGCGATGAAAGGCGGCAAGCCTGCCGCCTGGTCCAGATGTTCGTCCGGGGCTGGGCGGAGGGGGTACCGCTCCTGGCGTGGTTTGCGGTCTTCGATCACGGCCCGGGCACGGAAGCCCACGGCCTGTTCCGCGATCACGATCTGAGCCA
>JBEPYX010000271.1:0-3606 GCA_041641155.1 Thermoflexus sp. | reverse complement strand
TAGACCACACGCCCCTCTTCATCAACGTAAAAGAAAGAGGGGCCCACGCCCAAGGAGCGTTGCAAGGCCTCCACGACCGGAGGGAGATCCTCGCCCGCACGGAGGATCACGTAGCGCCGGGGCTCGAATTCGATCTCGAAGGCCCGCTCCCGCCAGTAGCCCCGATACCGGAAGGGGGGGGCCTTCTGCGTCGGATCCACGGGCGAGACCCATGCCTCCTGCAGGCGAGCGAACCACAGGCTCTGGCGGAGCTGCTCCGCGATGGCGCCCGCGCTGGGGCGCTTCTCGGCGTAGAACCAGTGCACCTCTGGGGGCACGACGGTGATCATCCGTTCTCCCTCCCAGCGCAGGATGGAACGCAGATTGGTGCAGCCCATCGCCCTTCTCGATCGATTCCCTCACCACGGCCTTGCGCTCCAGCGCCCATAGCAGATCGGGCGCCGCCAGCGCGCCCGGTGGGCCTCCCGCACCTCCCGATAGAGCTCCAGGATGCGATCGACGATGACGGGCCAGGCGAACCCCTGCGCCCAGCGGCGGCCGTTCTCCCCCATCCGCTGCCGCAGCCCTTCATCCCGCAGGATCCGATCCAGCGCCCGAGCCAGGGCGACCGGCTGCCGACGGGGCACGCGCAACCCGGTTTCCCCATGGCGGACGAGGTAGAGAAGCCCGCCCACATCCGACGCGATGACCGGCGTGCCGCAGGCCATGGCCTCCAACGCCACGAGCCCGAAGGATTCATAATCCGACGGCATCACCACCACATCCGCGGCGTTGTAATAATAGGGCAGCGTCTCGTGGGCCTTCGCGCCGATGAAGGCAACCAGGTCGGTCACCCCCAACTCCTCCCGGAGCTGATGCAGGCGCTGCATCTCCGCATCCGCCGTCGCGTCCGGGTCGCCCCCGATGACCACCACCGCGAAATCCTGAGTCCAGCTCGGGCACTCCTGGGCCAGGATGGCCACCGCCCGCATCAGCGTCTCCAGACCCTTCAACGGCTCGATGCGCCCGACGAAGAGCACGTAGCGCCGCTCCGGGGGGAACCCCAGGATCCGCCGGGCCTCGGCCTTGGGGATGGGGCGGAAGTGCTCGAGATCCACCCCCGGCGGGATGACGGTGATGTGGGAAGGGGTGGCGCCGTAGAGCCAAACCAGCTGAGCCTTCTCGATCGGCGTGGCCGCCACCAAGTGATCAGCCTCCTGGACCAGCCGCCGCTCCGCCTCCAAGCGCCGAGGGGGCTCTCGCTCCTCCGGCCGCACCACTCGGTTCTTCATCCGCCCGAGTGTGTGAAACATATGGATCACCGGGACCTGCCATACAGACCGAAGGGCGAGGGCGGCCAGGCCCGAGAGCCAGTAATGGCTATGGATCAAATCGTAGGTCAGGCCCTCCCGCTCCACGAAACGCTGAACCCACCCGATGAACTCTGGGAGATGCGCCACGATCCGATGTTTCTCGATCGGGGCCTCGGGTCCCGCGGGGACATGGATCACCCGCCCTCCGGGTCCGAGCTCATGGACGATATGGGGAAGATGGGGATTCTGGGAGCGGGTGAACACATCCACGGCGATGCCCCGATGGGTCAGCTCCCGGGTCAGCTCCCGCACGTAGACATTCATCCCCCCGGTGTCTTTGCCCCCCAGCGTGGCCAGAGGGCACGTATGGACGCTGATCATCGCCACGCGGCGCACTGGAACCCTTCCGCCTTTCACGCGTGAACCCCCTCAGCGGCATCGATCTCCTGCTCGCCATGGGGCGTGCGGCGCGGGGGATGCACCTTCCGGGCCAGGAAGAACGTCACCTTGGCGTCCACCTCCAGCCCCCCCAGCGCCCGGATACGTGGCTCGAAGCGCGCCCAGACCGCCCGCCAGTCCGGCTTGTCCGACCATCCATAGGCCCGCTGTAACCAATCGCACTCGAACTGAATGAAAGCCATTGCCTCCTCCGGATCCAGGTTCACCCCGGTCGGGTAGAACTCCACGTGCTCCACTTGGAAGCCCATTCGCTCCATGGCGGCCCGGATCTCCGCCTTCGTGAAGAAGCCGGCGCGGATATACTGATAGATCTCGAGGGCCAGCTTCTGGGATGGCGTCTCCGCATCCTCGGGGGTGGTGGTCGCCAGGGCAAGCCATCCGCCAGGTTTCAGCACCCGGCTGATCTCGCCGAACAGTCGGTTCAGGCTAGGCAGATCCAGACAGATGTCCTGCAAGGCCAGGAACGTGCCCACCCCATCGAAGGCGCCGCTGGGGAACCCCAGCCGATATGCGTCCATCTGGACGAAGGCGCTGAACCGGGAACCCGAGTCCCTCGCGTGCTGGCGGGCCAGCTCCACCTCGCAGCGGGCCAGATCGATCCCCACCACCAACTCAGGGGACGCGGCCCGCTCGATCTCCAGCGCGAACCACCCATCCCCGGTCCCAATGTCCAGCCACCGTTGGCCGGGCGCGATCGGGATGCGATGGACAATCGCCCGTCGCACGCCGTTCAGGTCATCGTAATAGCTCTGGAACTCCCGGATCACCCGAAGGCCACGTTCGCCCATCGATCTTTCCCTCCGATGAGAGCGGGGACGTTGCGGAAAGACCCTAAAGGGGTGATCCTTTTTTCGATGGGCAGGGGCCGGCGCCGCCCCGCCGACACTCGAAGGCGGGTGGAGCGGTCCGTTCCACCCGCCTTCCCGAACCCAGAGGTGAAACCCCACCGCATGGCCGCATATCCATCCCCTTCAGCCGCCGCCGGACATCCCGGCGATGAAACCGCCCGCTGTCATCCGCCGCACGTCCAGGACCTCATCCAACTGCTCCGGCGGCATCAACCCCATCTCTAAAACCACCTCGCGGATGGTGCGGTTCTCGGCCATCGCCCGCTTGACCACCTCCGCCGCCCGGTCGTAGCCGATGTAGGGCGTCAAGGCGGTCGCCAGGATTGCGTTCTTGTGGACCAGCGACTCCATATGCTCCCGGTTGGGGATGATGCCGCAGATGCACTTGTCGGCCAGCACCGTCGCCGCGCTCGCCAAGATGTGGATGGATTGGAGCAGGTTGTGGGCGATCACCGGCAGGGCGACGTTCAGCTCGAAGTTCCCCGAGGCGCCCGCCATGTTGATCACCACATCGTTGCCCATCACCTGCATGCAAACCATCATAACCGCCTCGGGGATCACTGGGTTGATCTTGCCCGGCATGATGGAGGATCCAGGCTGCAAGGCGGGGAGCTGGATCTCAGCCAGCCCAGCCTGCGGACCCGAGTTCATCCAGCGCAGGTCGTTGGCGATCTTATACAAAGAAACCGCCACGGTCTTCAGCTGCCCGCTCAGCTCCACCGCCGCATCCTGAGCGGCTTGGGCCTCGAAATGGTTCTCTGCTTCCCGGAACGGCAGCCCTGTCTCCTCGCTCAGGGCCGCGGCGATCCGCCGACCGAACTCCGGGTGGGTGTTGATCCCGGTCCCCACCGCCGTGCCCCCCAGGGCCAACTCCGCCAGGTGTGGCAGGGCCGCCTCCACCCGCCGGATCCCATGCTCGATCTGGCTGGCGTAGCCCGAGAACTCCTGGCCCAAGCGGATCGGCATAGCGTCCATGAGATGGGTGCGGCCGGTCTTGACGATGTCGT
>JBEPYX010000270.1:0-3608 GCA_041641155.1 Thermoflexus sp. | reverse complement strand
CTCACCCCCTCATACTTGTAGTAGATGCGCGCCGGGGTGTCGAGCGCCCGCTCCAGCCGGCGGGCTCGGATGAGCGGCGTGGGCCGGTAGAGGCGGTAGATCTCGCGCACCGGCTCGGGGATCTCGATCTCCCGCTCGCGGCTGACCTCCTGCTGGATGAGAGCCCTGGGGAAGAGCGGGGCGAGATCCTCCGGCCCGATGGGCTGGCCGGTGGCCGGGTGGAGCACCGGCGGCAGCTCGAAGGGGAGATCGGCCAGGATGTTGTAATACGCCTTCGGGATGTCCTCCTCGGAGAGCAGGAATCGGATTCGATCCGCCATCGGTCACCTCCGCGCTCGTGACGTTGTTCATAGAAAGCGGGCTTTCGCCTCCGTCAGGTGGCGGGCGCTCAGGCCCATCGCCTCCCGCGCCTCGGCCAAGGTGGCCTGGGAGATGGGGCGGACCTTGGCCGCGCCGGCGGCCAGGATCTCATCGATCAGGTGGGGGCGGGCCGCGTAATATGCCCGTCGCTCGCGGATGGGCGCTAAGAACCGCTCGAGGGCGGCGATCAGCCGTTTCTTCACCTCCACATCCCCCACCTTCCCCTGCCGGTAGCGCGCCTTCAGCTCCTCCACCTCTGCCTTATCGTCGTTGAACACCTCATGATAGCGGAAGACTACATTGTGGGGCGCGTCAGGGTCGGCCGGGATGTCCGGCCGGATCCGGGCGGGATCGGTGAACATCTGCATCACCTTGCGGGCGACCTCCTCCGGTGGGTCGCTGAGGAAGATGGCGTTGCCCAGGGATTTGCTCATCTTGGCCCGCCCGTCGATCCCGGGGAGCGTGGGCACGTCCCCGATCAGCGCTTCGGGCTCGGGGAATATCTCCCCATAGAGATAGTTGAACCGGCGTGCGATCTCCCGGCAGAGCTCGACGTGGGACTCCTGGTCCTTCCCCACCGGTACGATCTCTGCCTTCACGTGGAGGATGTCCGCCGCCTGCAGGATGGGGTAGAGCATCAATCCCATGGAGGGGTTCTCGATCTTCTGGTCCCGGATCATGTCCTTCAAGGTAGGGATGCGCTCGATACGCGGCATGGTGACCAGCATGGAGAACAGCAGCGCCAGCTCGCATACCTCCGGGACGTCGGACTGCACATAGATGGTGGTTTTTTCAGGGTCGATCCCCACCGCCAAGTAATCCAGCACGATCTCCCGGATATATTCCCGGGCGGCGAGGATGTCCGCCTTCTCCGGTTTGGTGGTGAGGGCGTGGTAGTCGGCGATCAGGAGGAAGACCTCATACTCCTCCTGCAACCGGACCCGGTTGGCCAGCGTTCCCACATAGTGGCCCAGGTGAAGCGGCCCTGTCGGTCGATCGCCTGTGAGCACGCGTTTTTTGTTTGCCATACTGTCCTCCTTTTTGGGTCGGAGCTGAAGAAGGCCGGAGGCCCCACGCCTGCCTTTTCCTGCTGGCGTGACGCTCTGGCGTCGCCCAAACAAACAGGGCCCACCCCGCAAAGGGGCGGGCCCTGGAACAGCCCGCGGTGCCACCCTTCTTGGGCACAGCCGCTCCTGGCGGCTGGCCCCTCTCTTTCCCGCAGGCGCCGCCCGGTGCCCAGGCCAGGCGAAGCCCTCGGTCGATAACGTCGGCGTCCCCGGCCGCGCCTACTCAGGTCGAGCCGCACGGCCAATCCGCGCGTGAGAGCCGAAGCCCCGCAGCGCCGAGACGATCAGGATGCCCCCGAGCAGGACTTTGAGGAGAGCGCCTGGAGCGACCGCCGCGATCAGTCCTCCGAGCATAGCGCCAAGCACCGACCCGAAGGCCATCGGAGCGATCGTCGCCGGGAGCTCTGCGCGCACACCGACCGTGCCGGTGCGTAGCCAGCGGGCGATCCCGAGCAGGACCATCGGCAGGCTGATCAAGACCGAGGCGGTTCCGGCCGTCTTGATTGGTACCCCATAGACGAAGGCGAGCGTCGGGATGATCAGCTCGCCCCCAGCGACGCCAAGCAGGCTGCTCACCAGCCCGATGCCGAGCCCGAGGGCGAGGGCGCTCACGACGTGCGCCGCGGCTCCGTGAACGAGGGCACCGTCGCGCGCCGGCAGGAACGCCTCGACGATTAGCAGCAGCCCGATCGCCAGCAGGAGGACCAGGATCACGCGGGCGAAGTGGATCGCGTGCAAACGCCGGGCCAATGACGGCCCGGTGTAGGCGCCCACCAGCGCCCCACCGAGCAGGCCGACGACGACCCCGGCGTAGGGAGCAACCGGCGCCAGCGAGAGCGTCCGCGCGCGGATGGCAAGGGCGGCAGCGAGCGTGAACATGCTGACGACGAGGTTCAGCGGCACGGCACGGTGAGGCGCGTACCCCAGCGCCACGAGCACCGGGAGCCGGAACTCGGCCCCACCAAGCCCGATCAGCCCGCCGAGGATGCCGATAGCCGTCCCCGCTCCGAACGAGACGCCCGCACGGTGACGCCGAGCCAGCCGCTCAACGAGGACCATGCCCTTTCACCTCGATCCCCTCACGGATCGCTGCCCGCACGCCCCCCGCGATCCGGACCGGCCGCTCGCCGATGTCGTAGACCCGCCCGGCTTCGCCGCGCGGGTCGATCCCGATCACCTCGGTGCCGGCGCTCACCAACACGCCGCTCCACGTTAGGCCGCGGACAGCACCGCCGAGCGGGGCGCGCAGCACAGCCTCGCCGATGCGGGCCAGCGGCTCGCCGGCCTCGACCAGCGCGCCGATCTCCCGCGTCGTCTCGAACACGCCAGCGACGGGGCGTAGACGTAGCGGTCACGCACGTGCCCGGCGCCCAGGCCAGGCGAAGCCTTCAGCCGATAACGGCGGCGTCCCCGGCCGCGCCTACTGCGGAGGGGAGTCCTCCGGTTCGGGCGGCAGCTCCGGGGCCCATTCAGGATCCAGGATCCGCGTCGGGCTCCCACCGCGCCCCCGACTCGCTGGGCGGCGCTGGATCCCTACTCCTCCCCTTCCTCGCCTTTCCCATTATTCATTTTTTGGGAAATTCTAGCAGGCCTCCTACAATGTGTCAAGCTCAGATGGTACGTGTTAGTGAAAGGGGATGAGGCGCTGGCGAAAGGGCTCTCCGGCTGGGCGGGCGAAGAGGAGGAACAGCGTTCCAAGTGATAGCGAGGGCTGGGCGTTGCTGGGGTCAGGCGTTGGCCCAGCGGCCGGCTGATGGGGATGAGGTGAAGGTGGTGGGGATGCTGCTTGGAGAGTGCCTTGGGTTGGGCGGATAGGGCGCTCTGTCATCATCGGGAAATACTTCGGTCCTTACCATGCCATTGCTAGACATTTGAAATCCCTGGTGGAAGCCATGCGCAGCTGAGCCTCCGGGAGGTGCTATGATAGAGCCTGGCCGACCTTCACTCTCCTCCTGGAAGGAGATCTTTCGGAGGATCGAGGCTGTGGGGATCTGGCCCCTGGTGTTCGGACTGATCGGGTGGCCCGTCGGGATGCTGGTGAACGGCCTGGCGGACGCGCTGCCCCGCCGCCGTGTGCTTCCACTTTGGAAGGTTGGGCGCGACAGGGGCTTTCCCCTTCCCTCCGCCTGGATCGCCATGGTTCGGGGGGAGGGCGGCTTCCGGGCGCGCGATCTCGTGGTG
>JBEPYX010000269.1:0-3622 GCA_041641155.1 Thermoflexus sp. | reverse complement strand
GGAGATCCTCTTCAGAGAACCAGCGCTCCTCCCGGCTGTCCCAGACCTCCACGTGGCCATAGCAACGATCACCCATCGCGAGAGGGAGCAGCAGCGCCGTCCGCCCATCGAATCGGGCCAGCAGCGCCGCTTCCGGCGCGCCCTGCGCCTCCAGCTCGCCGCGGCGGAGCACGACCGGTTGCTCGCTGTCTCGCACCTGTTGGTAGCGGGGATAATCCCGGTAACGATAGTAAGCGCCGGCCGCCCTCGCGCGCTCCCGGGCGGACGCGTCAGGGGCATGATAGGCGCTCATCACCATGAACCCATCGCCGTCCGAAGCTACGCGGCCCACATACACGCTGGTCGCGCGCAGCCCCTGAGCGAAGGCGCGGCCGACCTGATCCAGCGCCTGCTCCAGACCGGAAGCCTGGGAAAGGGAGGCCGCCATCTCGTAGAGAACCGACAGCTCTCGCAACCGGCGCTCCAGCTGCTCGAAGAGGCGCTGGTTCTGGAACACCACCGCGGCCGTGTCGGTGAGGGCCTGGAGCCAGCGGAGGGTCCGCTCCTCCAGTTGAAGCGGATGATGGACGCCCTGGGCGATCAGCCAGCCCCAGAAGGTCTCACCGGCCCAGAGGGGGAAGAAGGCGATGGAGCGGACCCGGTGTCGCAGGTAGAAGGAGCGGCTCCCTTCGTCCAGCCACGGATCGGTCGCCACGTCCGGGATCACGATCGGCTCCCGCGTGGGCTCCCGAGCGATGAGGGGCAGATCGGCCGCCGTGTATCGCCGGGGCTCCGTGAAGAGGCCGCGATCCCGATCCCAGATCAGCCGGGCCTGAACCGCCCGCCGTTCCGCCTGGGCCTCCGGATCCTCCACCAGGGCCAATATGTAGCGATCCACCCCCCGGCTCGGAAGATGCGCCAGCAGCGCCCGCGCAGCGGCCTCGATGGAGGCGGCCGCGGTGAGATCCCGCGTGGCCAGATACAGGGCTCGATTCTCCTCTAGGGCGGTCTGCGACTGCTGGTACAGCCGGGCGTTTTCGATGGCCACGGCCAGTTGATCGGCGAGGATCTGGAGCACCGAAAGGGCGCCCGGATCGAAAACTTCCTCTAGGGTGCTCTGCACATCGAGGGCGCCGATCACTCGCCCGCCAACCTTCAGGGGGAAAGCGGCCTCCGAACGGGTCTCCGGAAGCAACTCGTTCTTGAGGTGGATCGGATCCTCGGCCGTGCGCTGGGCCACGCGGGGCCGCCCGTTCGCGGTGACCCATCCGATGAGGCTCTGGCTCCCCACCGCCAGGCGGTGGCCCCGCTCCTTCAGCCGCTGGCCCACCTCCCCCGTCGACTCCCGCAACACGGCCCACTGTCCGCTCTCATCGATCAGGAAAACCGAGGCGTGATAATAGCCCAGGCGATCCCGGATCAGGTTCACCGCCGTCCGCAGGAGCTCGTCCAGATCCAGCATGGAGGCCATCAGGCGCCCCATCTCCGCCGCCGTCTGGAGTTGATGGGTTCGCTCCTGCACCCGGCGCTCCAGGTTCTGGTAGAGGTCCTGCAGCCGGAGGGCCATCGTGTTGAAGGCCTCCGCGAGGACGCCCAGCTCATCCCGCGAAGGAACCGGGACCCGGATGTGGAGTTGGCCAGCGCCCAGCCGCTGGGCGGCCTCCGTCAGCTGGGCGATGGGGCGGGTAAGGGACGTGGAGGCGATGAAGGAGAGAACGATCGCGATCCCCCCGAGGGCGAGCGCCCAGAGCAACGCTTGGCGGCCCAGGTGCGCCACCGCGCCCAGGGCCTCATCCTCACTCTGCAGCACCGCCAGGATCCATCCCCGCTCCCCGAGGGAGGGAAGCTGATGGCTGATCCCAGGGCCCACCCGACTGTAAGCGATCAGCCAGTCCGAGGTGAGGACCGCGCCCTCTGGTTGCGCGAGGTCCCTCGGAGATATGCCCAGAGCACTGATCCGCTGCCACCGATGAAGCAACCCAACCGGATCGATGAGGACCGCGCCATCCCGATCCAAGAGCAACGCCCGCCCCGTCCGCCCGGTCCGGAACTGGCTGAGGATACCGAAGATGTGTGAGGCACCATAGGCGCTCCGGAGCACCCCCACCACCTGATGGGTGTCCGGACGGTAGACCGGCACCGCCAGATACACCACCGAAGTCTGAAGATCCTCATCGAATTGGATGCTTCCGATGTAAGGCGCTCCCCTCCCCTGATTCCAAGCGCCCTGCCACCATGGCTCTTGATCGAACCGGTAGGCGCGTGGGGGCTCCGTCGCCGCGATCAGGACGCCATGGGCGTCGGTGAGGAGCAGATGCAGATGGCCTTGTAGACGGCCTCGAAGGGCACGGAGCTTGTCCGCGACCGAGCTCCGAAGTACGCGCCGTCGCACTTCGGAGTCCGGCTGGGTCTTCCAGAGGAGTTCCTCCTGCTGGACGATGCTGCGCCGCATCGTCGGGTCATAGTAATAAGCCGAACGGTAGATCGCTTCGGAGACCAGGGTTTCCTCCTCCGCCCCGGTGCTCAGGTTCTCGATCTGATGCCATAGGGCCTGCTCCAGGGCCGCCCGCTGGGTTCGCGCCACCCCTTGGAACTCCTCTATAATCCGTTGCTGGAGGATGTTCCCCATCAGCCGCTGGGCCACCCCCACCGTCCCGGCCACGCTAACCAGGGTGATCAGGACGAACCCGGCCAGGAACTTCCAGCGCAACGGCCACGCCCCCCAATCCAACGCGACCATCATCCCCCTCCTCAACCCAGGGTCCACACCCCCTCGCCGGCGAGGATCCGTCGGATCTGATCGGGGAAGGCATCGGGGTCGATCGGCTTCCCGATGAATCCGTCGAAGCCCGCCTCCCGGGCGCGCCGCATATTGTCCTCCGTGGCCTCCGCGGAGACCGCCACCACCCGTGTCTCCCGAAAACGGGGATCCGCACGGATCTGACGGAGGATCTCATAGCCATCCTCATAGGGGAGATGGATGTCCAGCAGGATCAGATCGATATGGGGCAGCTGCCCCGCGAACTCCAGGACCTGCCAGCCGGAGGCCTTCCATTGGATGTCCCGCACACCCAGATAGCCCAGGAGACGGGCGATGAGCACAAAATTCTGGAGGTTGTCCTCCACCACCAGGATCGTGGCCTCTTTGGGGTTCACCGGGGGCTTCACGGATTCAGCGGCCATGCTCTCCCTCCTCGTTGCGCAAAAAGGCAGCGATCTGCCCCGGCAACGCGTCCACATCGATCGGCTTGGGGATATAACCGTCGCACCCGGTGGCCAACGCCCGCTCCCGTGTGCCGCGGATCACATCGGCGGTGAGGGCCACAATGGGGACACCCTGCAGATGGGGCATCTGCTTGAAGCGACGGACCAGCTCATACCCATCGATGTCCGGGAGGTGGAGGTCCACCAAGATGAGGTCGGGCCGGAAGGACTGGGCCAGCTCCAGGCCTCTCGGTCCATCCTCCGCCTCCACCACCCGATACCCCTCCGCCTCCAGGATCCGCCGAACCAACAGCCGGTTTTCGAAATTGTCCTCAATATACAAAATCACCCCATCCATCGGCCTCCACCCCATGCGACAGGGTCCTCCCACCCATCGGCCCCCTGGCCGGCTCCGCCGTACCGCCGCCCGCTCTGAGAG
>JBEPYX010000268.1:1151-3624 GCA_041641155.1 Thermoflexus sp. | reverse complement strand
GGGCTATCCGCGAACCCGACAGCGGGATTAGCCATGTGCACGATGACCATCTCCGGGAGATCTTTGACGCCGTATTTCTCGGGATTGAGCATCACCTTCGCCACGATGGACGAGCTAACAGAGTTGATGGGGAAGTACACACTATCTTTGAGGGTAAAATCATAAGGTGGGTCCTTTATCTGGATCTGATCGAGCTTCCAGAAGTTCTCATGGATCTTGCGATCGAAGGTGCTGCGGATCCCTCCGGGGACTTCGACGGCGCCCAGAAGCATGAACACGATGAGCAGGGCTCGTATGAACTGGAAGCCCAGCTCTTGCTGAGATACGTGATAGGCCATCACCCCGACCGGGCGATAGGGGAGCTCTACCCCATCGATGGTTATGGTGCTCCCGATCTGGGCGTGCTCTCCTAGTTCCCGGGCGATCCGGCGGATCTGCTCCGCCTCCACCCCACAGATGGGAGCCGCCCACTCCGGCGTGTATCCAGCGATATGCTCCTTGAAGACCTGGAAGGCCGGCTTCAGCTTCCTCCCTGCATAGGTGAATTCGCCCTCCAGCGCTGGCTCCACCCCGGGGGCGTCATAGGGCTGGGGGCTCCCCGTCCGCTCATCCCAAACTTGCTCCTTCCCCTCCACCCGGAAGAAGTACCCATCTTCCTGGACCAGGAAAGGAGCATTGGTGTATTGCTTGAGGTAGGTCCGGTCCACATAGCCCAGCTGCACGAGGACGTTGGCCAAAGCGAGGGCGAGAGCCAGGTCAGTCCCCGGCCGGATGGGGAGCCACTCGTCGATCTGAAGACCGGCGGCACGGCGGCGAGGATCGATGAGCACAACTTTAAGGCCATTCTTTTCCCTGGCTTCCAAAAGTTGCCGCGGCCATGTGATCTGGCAAAGCAGATTGCCACCGGAGGAGGTTATGTCCCAACCCCAAGCCAGCATGTACCGACAATGCTTGAAGTCAGGGTGCAACCCCCCATGGAAACCTATCGTATACTCACACGCACGGTAGTTCGCGTCCGAGCAGAATGCTCCGTGAGTGATCTTCGTTGCACCGATGGCCTTGACAAAAGCATCGTCGTAGAGCGCCGTTGATTTGCTGCGACCCTTCTGCCAGATGATGAGTTTGGGGTTCCGGGCACGGATCTCCTTGATCTTCTCGGCAATGAGCGTGAGCGCTTCCTCCCACGTGGCCTCGCGGAACACTCCCGGAACGCCTTTCTCATTGGTGCGAATGAGGGGGGTTGTAACCCGGTTGGGATCATAAAGGGCCATGATCTGGGCTATCCCCTTGGGGCAGAGCGTGCCCCTATTCCTGGGGTGAGCGGGGTGACCTTCGAGCATCACTACCCGCCCGTTAACGACGCGGGCTAGCATTCCACAATCTTGCTTCCCAATCCAACAGGTGGTAGGTACCCATCGCTCCGCGAGCTCTTTGGAGATGTCTGGGCCTGCCTCCTCGGCCGACATCTCCAAGCCCTGTGGTAAGAAACTATGGAGGACCAGCCCAGCACCAAGTGCCCCTAGCCTGACCAGAAACGCTCGCCGCGTAATCTTCCCCGTGTCTGGGGTGTCCATCTCCTCTGTTGTCAAAACATCATCTCGTTGCAACTTTTCCATGGCAGGCACCTCCCTGCGACGGTTGCACAATTGTCAACCCAAGCTTGGAGCGCGACCTCCTTTTCCATCCGCTCGAACCCCTTCCGACACCATCCAGGAGGATCTTCGAGGTCAGCTGACACCCTCCCCTTTCTCACCCCGCCACCGCTTGAAGGAGCATCCTCCCGCACCTGGATCCTCGTAGGGATCCCCTCACCAGCCCGGACATTTATCGAACGTATCGTTCGCCTCCTAATGGCAAGTTCCAGTTTTATTTTCCTCGCCTTTCGCGTTTCCTCGTTGACGCCGCGCAACTTTCGCCTCTGATGGATGTCACATGATGCGCAGAAAGGATCACGCCCTTTCAGTGATTTTTGTCACAAATTGGAGGCTCGGATGCGGCGGCCGGCGCGAAGAGCACGGGCAAGGAGGAGCAGGAAGAGGAGGATGGCCAGGCCGTTCAGCAGCCCCCCGATGCGCCGGGCATCCGGCCCGGCGCCCAGATCCCCGGCCAGGCGGAGCAGAAGGGAAAGGTGAAGGATCGCAAGGGGAAGGTAAAAGGCGGGAGAGAAGGGAAAATCGATGCGCAGCAAAGCCGGGAAGAGGATCAGGGCGTGGCCGAAGACCATCGAGAACACAAAGCCCACCAGGATGGCGTGCAGCCACGCATCGTAAAGCGGCCCTGCCGTCGCCTCACCGGACACCCATTCCAATCCCCCGCCAATCCCCAACCAGGCGTAGCCGGCTAATATGCAGACCGCAATGTAGCGCACCGACCCGCCCTGGCGCACAGTGCGGCGGGCGATGTCATATCGAGCCAGCCAGGCCGCCAGGGCCAGCCAGCCCAGCCCCCGCGCCCACTGCCCCCCAGCGGGTAG
>JBEPYX010000268.1:0-1141 GCA_041641155.1 Thermoflexus sp. | reverse complement strand
GCCCCGCCCTCCCCCGCCCCCGCAGGATCACCCGCGCAAGCTCCAGCCGCTCCCCCACGATGGTCAGCACCGGGAACGCTGTCCACCACGGGACCGCCTTCGGCAATGAGCCGCTCACCATCCAGACCAGATGGCCGATCCCCCACGCAGCGGCCCCCAGCGCCAGCACCCCCACCGATCGGTCCGGATAGCGGCGGGCAGCGTGGATGAAGAAAGCCAGGAGCACGGCGGCGCTCCCCAGGAACAGAACGGCGCTCCATCGGCCGGGGCCGATCAGAAGCAGGGATAGGGTGCCCAGGACGGCCATGACCGGCGCCCCCCACGACCAACGGGGGCCAAGGGCCGCCCGCTCCAGTGAGATCAAAACCCCTAGGAAGCCTGAGATCATCAGGAGGCCATGGGCTCCCGGCCAGGCCGGATGGAGCCGGGGGAGCGGCCAGCCCAACCGGATCCATCCCGCCCAGATGCCAGCCCCCAGGGCGATCATCCCCACCGCCATTAATGGGAACCGCATGCGCAACGGCACGGCCGGCCTCCTCACCCGGAATGGATGCGATCCCCCAGATCCATGCTGGGCGATCCTCCCAGTCCCTTCCTTGATCCCGAACAAGCCAGGACGGCGTTCACTGGAGGATCCTCCCGATGAACGGCGATCCCCGCCCACGCCTCTGACATCGCCCAAGCCGGATCCAGAGATTTGGGCTAAGATAGCAGAACCGCTGGGCGAGCGCGAGGCGGCGTCGGATCATCGGATTCCCTTCGGATGGAGCGCCAGCGATGGCTCGATCGGATCGGCCGCGGGTGGTTGTGGTGGGCGCAGGGTTCGGAGGGCTGTGGGCGGTGCGGACCCTCGCCTTCGAGCCGGTGGAGGTGCTGCTGGTGGACCGGCGGAACCATCATACGTTCTTCCCCCTGCTCTATCAGGTGGCCGCCGCCGAGATCGAGCCGGAGGCGATTGCCTTCCCCATCCGGGGTCTCCTGCGCCGGTTCCCCAACGTCGGGTTCGAGATGGCCGAGGTCCGAGGGATTGACCCGGAGGCCCGCCGCCTGGAGACCGACGGCTCGCCGATCCCCTATGATTTCCTGATCCTGGCTCCCGGGAGCGTGGAGCACACCTTTGGAGTTCCCGGGGTCGTCGAGC
>JBEPYX010000267.1:0-3631 GCA_041641155.1 Thermoflexus sp. | reverse complement strand
GCGCCTCTCCCCGCCGGTCCTCCGGACCCTCACGGCGCTGTGCGGGCTCACCTTGCTGGCCATGGGCGGTTGGAGCGGGCTGCAGCTGGCCGGGGGGTGAGAACACCATCGGGACGGCTCCCCGGTTTCCCTCCCACGTGGGCTGCCGGCGATCCGGATGGCCGCACCGTCCCCTACGGCCCGATCGTCCCCTTGGTGGAAGGGACGCCGCTCCGACGGGGATCCACGCGCGTGGCCATATCCAGGGCCCGGCCCAGGGCCTTGAAGAGCGCCTCCGCCCGGTGGTGATCGTCCCGCCCGTAGAGCAATCGGGCGTGTAAGTTCATACGGGCGTGGACCGCCAGGGTCTCCAGGAAGTGTGGGATCAGGGAGGCGGGCAGGGCCCCGATGGCCGGGCCGGTGAAGGGAAGCTCCAGCACGGCGTAGGGCCGCCCGGAGAGGTCCACCGCCACGAACGCCAGGGCCTCATCCATCGGCACGTAGGCGTGCCCCATCCGCACGATCCCCGTCCGATCCCCCAGCGCCTCATCGAGCGCCTGTCCCAGGACGATGGCCACATCCTCCACCGTGTGATGGGGATCCACATCCAGGTCCCCGCGGGCGTGGACCTCGAGATCGAAGAGCCCGTGGAACGCCAGGTGGTGGAGCATGTGGTCCAGGAAGCCGATGCCGGTCGTTACCCGCGCCTCCCCGCGCCCGTCCAGCCGCAGGAAGACCGTGACCTCGGTCTCGGCGGTGCGACGCTGACGTCGGGCCTCACGGAGCGCCATGGGGGGACTCCTCCGCGATCTCCGTCAAGGCCTGGAGGAGCGCTTCGGTGTGCTCGGGCCGCCCGATCGAGATCCGAAGGCAATCCCGTAGGGCCGGAGCGGCGTAGCGGCGGATCAGGATCCCGCGGCGTAGCAGCGCCTCCCACAGGCGGTGGGCGTCCCATCCGATCACGCGGCACAAGATGAAGTTGGTGTGGCTGGGGAACGTCTGGAGGAAGGGAAAACGCTGCAGCGCCCGCCTGAGCCGCTCCCGCTCGGCCACCAGCCGGGCGACGTTCCCCATCAGATACTCCCGGTCCTCCAGGGAGGCGAGGGCGGCCCGCTGCGCCGCCAGGTTCACGTTGAACGGCGGGCGCACCGCGTCGTAGGCCCGGACCAGCTCCGGGTGCATCAGCGCGTAGCCCAGCCGCAGTGCGGCCAGCCCCGCCCACTTGCTGAAGGTCCGCACGAGGACCAGGTTCGGGTGCTGGGGGAGCCAGCCGGCGAATGTGTGGCCGGAGAACTCGAAGTAGGCCTCGTCTACGATCACCATCACGCCCTCGGCGAGGAGGGCCTGGAGGATCCCGTCGGGGAGCAAGCCGCCGTCTGGGTTGTTCGGGGAGGCCAGGAAGACGGCGGCCGGCCGATACCGGCGGACCGCCTCGAGGAGGTCGGTGGGCGGGATCTGGAAGCCGGGGTCCCGGTGGACGACGTGAACGCCGCCGCCGTGCCAGCGGACGGAGAGGGCATACATCTCAAAGGTGGGCTCGACGATCAGCGCGGCCCGCCCGGGCCCGACGAGCAGGCGGGCCAGGAGATCAATTACATCATCGGCCCCGTTCCCCAAGGCGATCCATTCCGGGCCCAGCCCGGTGTATTCCGCCAGCGCCTGCCGCAGCGCCTTTCCCTGGGGATCGGGGTAATAGTGCCATCCCTCCCGGCTCAGGGCCGCTGCGACCCGCGGGGAGGGGCCGTAAGGGTTCTCATTGGCGTGCAGGCGGATCAGCCGCCCCGGCGGCACCCCGTAGGTGGACGCCAGGTCTTCCGGCGAGACCGACATGCTGTAGACCAGCAGGTCCTGGAGATCCGGGCGGAGCCAGCGTTCGATCACCGAAGGTCCTCCTCAATGGGCTCGATCGGGCGGATGCCCCGATGCCTGGGGCGCCGAAGGCCGACGGTTCCTTCATCGATCCTGCGCGTGGAGCTGTTCCAGCACCCGCTGCCAGCGCGGCGGTTCCTCTTCAAAGATGTAGGTCACCGGGGCCACCACCACGCCGCTGCCTCCGATGGCTCGCAGCTGTCGGATCGCCTCGTTCAGGCGGTCCTTACGCACGATGATGTGGATGGCGAACCAGCCGGGATCTCCTTCGCGGACGTAGACGCGGGAGATGGTGGGGCCCTGGAGGCCGCCCAGCTCGGTCTGCGTGAACAGGCGTTGGGCGATGGCCTCGGGGGATTCCCCTCGCATGTTGGCGAAGAGCATGTAGTGGGCTTCCGCTCGCAGGTGGGCCTCGAAGAACTCCACCAGCTGCCGGGCCACTGCCAGGGCCTCCGGCCGGGCCTGCAGGGCGGCGCGGTTGGCGATCAGACAGGCCTGGGCATGGAGGATCACCCCATCGCGCAACGGCCGAAGCCGATTGTCGTGCAACGTGGTCCCGGTGGTGGCGAGGTCGGCGATCAGGTCGGCGTAGCCGATGCTGGGGGCCACCTCCAAGGTCCCTTCGGAGACCACCAGCTGGAACGCTGTGATCCCCCGTTCCTGCAGGAAGCGGCGCACCAGGTTCGTGAACCGGGTGGCGATCCGAAGGGGTTGGCCTTCCTGCGCCCGGGCGCGGGCCAGGGCGGCTAGGTCGGCGACCGTCTCCACCGGCCAGGCCTCTGGGACCGCCAGGACCAAGTCGCAGTGGCCGTAGTTGAGCGCCTCGTGCAGGATCAGGACCCGGGGGTCGTGGTCCAGGCGCTCCATCACCACATCGTAGCCGGTGATGCCGAGATCCACCCCGCCGTCCCGCACGCTCAGCGGGATGTCGCCCGCCCGCTGGAACAGCACCGTGACCCCGGGCAGGGCCGGGATGCGGGCGACATACTGCCGGGGGTTGGCCTTTTCCACGGGCAGGCCGCACGCGGCCAGGAACGCCAGGGTGGGCTCCTCCAGGCGGCCCTTGCTGGGCAGCGCCAGGCGGACCTCCCCCGGGCTCCGTCCCATGGATCGCATCGACGGAAAGGAGGACACCCTTCGCCTCCCGATCGGGATCGCTGCGCTCCGGATCCGAACGGCGCGCTGGGCGCTTGGCGCGCGAGGGTCTTCCCCACTGGCCGAAGCAAGGGCCGATCCCTCGCGGTGATCCCCATCATTCTACCGTAACAGCGGGGCGCGTGGGGATGGAGAGGCGCGCCCTCCGATTACGTTCGAACGGGGTTCTGCTAAACTCCCCGAGAGGGCGCGCGATGGCCGCGCCATCGGATGGAGGTGGGGTTCCGCGATGAAGGCCGCTCCGCAGCTTAAGCCGGCCCTGGAGGTGCTGGGCTTCTTCCTCCGTCTGGGTTTCACGGCCTTCGGCGGGCCGGCGGCTCACATCGCGATGATGCACCACGAGCTGGTCCGTCGTCGGCGTTGGGTGACCGAGGCCCAGTTCCTCGACCTCGTGAGCGCCACGTATCTGATCCCTGGCCCCAACTCCACTGAGATGGCGATCCATCTGGGGTTCGTGCGGGCCGGATGGCCTGGGCTGGTGCTGGGGGGTGTGGGATTTATCGCGCCCGCCATGACCATCGTGATGGCCCTGGCTGCCCTCTATGTGCATTTCCCAACCACGCCGGCCCTGATGGGGATTCTCTACGGCGTCAAGCCGGTGGTCCTGGCCCTCATCGCCCAGGCCCTG
>JBEPYX010000266.1:0-3634 GCA_041641155.1 Thermoflexus sp. | reverse complement strand
CCAAGTTCCCCTGGATCACGGTTGACCGCAACCAGGCGTAGTAGGCGACGGTGTCCATCCCATGGAGCTGGGGGCGAAACAGAAGGAGCAGCACCGCCACCCAGAGCCCGAGGAGGGCCAGCGGGAAGCGCCGTTCGGTCATCCCCGCCCTCCGGCGAGCAGGATCCACAGCCCCAGGGTCCCCAGCGTGCCCAGATCCAGCAAGGGGGTCCAGCCGACGAAGGCGTGCCAGGCCAGCCCCCACACGGCCACCGCTCCGGCGCTCGCCGCCAGCGCCGCCCGCCATCGCCAGGGACGCTGGGGGGCCTGACGGAGGAGCACCGCCAGGGCTGGGGCCAACACGGTGCCGTGATGATACCACGTCCCCGGGTTCGCGAGGAAGGCCGCGCACAGCATCCACGCCGCCCGCCCGGCGAAGGACCCGCGGGGGGCCCCCGGCCGCCCCAGCCAGGCCAGGGTGAGGAGGATCAGCGTGCCGGAGAGGGCCGCGCCGGCCCATCGAGCCGCCGCCGGGTCATCCGCGAGGGCCAACCCATAGGGATGGTGGGTCAGCCAGCGAAGGGCGAGGGAGGGGAGATTCTGGGCCGGCGGATACGCGCTGCCGGTGGCGGGGAGGGAGACCAAGAGGAACTCCAGGGCCGGCGGGCCGAAGGCCAGGGCGCTGGCCCCCAGGGCGAGGGCGCTCCCCAGGAGGAGGCCCCCGAGAGCCCGCCATCGGCCCTCCCAGATCAGGAGGGCGGCGGCCCCGATCCCCAAGGGCTTCAGCATCAGGCTGACCCCCAGCAGGAACCCTCCCCATCCCGCCCCGCCGCGGGCGATGGCCCAAAGGGAAAGGACGATCAGCAGCGTGGCGAGGGGGTTCACCTGCCCGGCGTACAGGCTGACGAGGAAGGGCGGGAAGAGCCCCACGCTGAGGAGGAGCACGGCCCGCCCCCTCGGACCCAGGGGCGCCCCGATCCACTGCGCCAGGACCCCCGCCGTGAGGATGGCGCTGAGGGCCTGGAGCGCCGTCCAGATCCCCATCCCCCGATCCGGGAGCCCCAGGAGCGGGGAGACTAAGAGGGCGGTGAGGGGCGGATAGCGATAGGGCATGGTGTAGCGAGGGAAGCCCAGCGCCGTGGCCGCCCGATGGTAATCGGCCGCCTCCCAGCGGAAGACGGCCTCCCCCCGCTGGAGGCCCCATGCGGCCATCGCGTAGACCGGGTAATCGATGGGCGAGCGGCGCGCCAGGATCCATGCCGCCGCGGCCGCGTAGAACAGAACGAGCATGAGAAGGCTCAGGGGCTCCGCGCGCCGCATGGATGCGCTTCCGAACGAAGGCCCGATCATTCGGATCTCGCCGCCGGAAGGGGAGAACTTCGACGGGAGGGACCGCGGCGAAGGGGGGCGTGGGGCGCCCCCGCTCACGGATGGCTTCTCCGTCCCATGCCGGCGGCAGGGCTCCAGCAGCGGAAGCCCTCGAATGAGATTCGCCTCGAAGTCCAGGCCTGGATCCACCCCGCTCACCGACCACCGAGATCTGGGCCGCGGGGTGGCTGATGGGGGTGAGGCGGCAGCCTGAAGACCGACCTCATCCCCTTCTGATCCCGGAGATGCACCCGATGGAGCTTCACCCCCAGGGGGAGACGCATCACGTTCCCTGGGCCATGGCGATCCAAATCCCCGCCCCGACGAGGATGTAGCGGAGCAGCACCCTGATCCGGCTGAGGACCTCCTCTCCCATGTTCGCCGGATCTCTCGTTGCGGGGATGGCGGTGTTTCATTATAGTTTACAATAGACGTGCAAACTGAAGGCCGGAGGTGGGGGATGAAGAAGTGGGTGTATCTCTTTGAGGAAGGCTACCGAGAGATCCCTGCTGAACGGCGACGGGACCTCCTCGGCGGGAAGGGGGCAGGGCTGGCGGAGATGGCGGGAGCGGGCCTGCCGGTTCCGCCGGGCTTCACCATCACCACCGAGGCGTGCAACGCCTACTTCGCCGCCGGCCGGCAGTTCCCCGAAGGCCTGTGGGACCAGGTCCTGGAGGCCCTCCGTCGGGTGGAGGAACAGGTCGGCCGCCGGTTCGGCGATCCCACCAACCCCCTCCTGGTCTCCGTCCGCTCCGGCGCCAAGTTCTCCATGCCCGGGATGATGGACACGGTCCTGAACGTCGGGCTGACGGACGAAACCATCCGCGGCCTGATCGCCCAAACAGGCGATGAGCGTTTCGCCTACGACGCCTATCGCCGCCTCATCCAGATGTTCGGCCGCATCGTGAAGGGCATCCCCGGCGAACGGTTCGAGCACATCCTGGACCGCTACAAGGCGCGGACGAAGGGCAAGCAGGATACGGATCTCACCGTCGAGATGCTCCGGGACATCGTGGAGGAGTTCAAAGCCCTCTACCGCCGGGAGCTGGAGGAGGAGTTCCCCCAGGATCCCCTGGAGCAGCTGCGCCAGGCCATCCGGGCGGTGTTCGACTCCTGGTTCGGCAAGCGGGCCGTGGATTACCGCAACTTCTATAAGATCCCCCACGACCTGGGCACCGCCTGCAACGTCCAGACCATGGTCTTTGGGAACATGGGATTCGACTCGGCCACGGGGGTGGCCTTCACCCGCAACCCGGCGACGGGGGAGAAGGAGCTCTATGGGGAGTATCTCCCCAACGCCCAGGGGGAGGATGTGGTGGCCGGCATCCGCACGCCCCTCAAGATCACGAAGAAGGCCTCCCAAGAGTGGGCGCGCGAGCACGGGATCCCCGAGGAGGAGCGGCGCCGGCGCTACCCCAGCCTGGAGGAGTTCCTGCCGGAGACCTACCGGCAGTTCCTGGAGGTGGCCGCCCAGCTGGAGCGCCACTACCGCGATGTGCAGGACCTGGAGTTCACCATCGAGCGCGGGCGGCTCTGGATGCTCCAGACCCGCACCGGCAAGCGCACGGCCAAGGCGGCGGTCAAGATCGCCGTGGACATGGTCCATGAGGGCCTCATCACCAAGGAAGAGGCCGTGATGCGGGTGGAGCCGGACCAGATCAACCAGCTGCTCCTGCCCCGCTTCGATGAGCGGGCCAAGGAGCGGGCCCGGGAGAAGGGCGACCTCCTGGCCCGCGGTCTCAACGCCTCGCCCGGCGCGGCGACCGGCCACGCCGTCTTCGACGCCGATACGGCCGAGGCCTGGGGCCGGGACGGCCGGCCCGTGATCCTGGTGCGCCCCGAGACCACCCCCGATGACGTCCACGGGATGATCGCCGCCCGGGGCATCCTCACCCAGCGGGGCGGGGCGACCTCCCACGCGGCGGTGGTGGCGCGGGGCCTGGGCAAGCCCGCCGTGGTGGGCTGCGAGGCGTTGCAGATCGATTTGGAGCGCAAACAGTTCTTCGTCAACGGCCGGGTGGTCCGCGAGGGCGACTTCATCTCCATCGACGGCAGCACCGGTGAGGTCTTCTTCGGCCAGATCCCCACCATTGAGCCCAACCTGGCCGAGGAGCGGGAGCTGACGGAGCTCCTCTCCTGGGCCGATGAGTTCCGACGCCTGCAGGTCTGGGCCAACGCCGATTACCCCCGGGACGCCCGCAAGGCCCGGGAGTTCGGGGCCGAGGGCATCGGCCTGGCCCGCACCGAGCACATGTTCTTCGAGGCCGACCGCCTCCCCTATGTGCGC
>JBEPYX010000265.1:0-3635 GCA_041641155.1 Thermoflexus sp. | reverse complement strand
CCGCAATGGGCACGGATAAGAAGCGCCGAGGGGGGCGCCTGCGCTTCGTCCTCATCTGCCGGCCCGGCCAGGTGCGCGTGGAGGCAGATGTGTCGGAAGCGGAAGCGCTCCGGGCGCTGGAGGAGACTGCGGATGCACCAGGGGGCTGAGCCGGAGGCGGGATTGTTATGGAATACGAGGCCTTCGCCGAGTTCTACGATCGCTTCCTGGGGGATTTCCTGGACGATCTGCCGTTCTACCAGGGCTACGCGGAGCGGGTCGGGTCGCCGCTGCTGGAGGTCGGCTGCGGCACGGGGCGGCTGACCGTTCCCCTGGCTGCGGCGGGCTTCCGGGTGACCGGCCTGGACGCCTCAGCGGCGATGCTGGCCCGCGCCCGGGCGCGGGCGGCGCAGGCGGGCGTGGCCGATCGCATCACCTGGATCCATGGGGACGCCACCCAGGAGATCCCCGGTGGGCCCTATCCGATGGCCTTTATCCCTCTGAACACCTTTCTGCACTTCCCCACCCAGGAGATGCAGCAGGCTGTCCTGCGCCACGTGCGTCGCGTCCTAGCGCCGGGCGGGCTCCTGCTGCTGGATTGCCTGAACCCGGATGCAGGGTTGTTGGGGGAGAACGGCCAGGTCTATCTGCGGGGCTGGCAGGAGGAGGCCGGGGCGCTCCTCCTCTGGTTCGAAGCGCGGCGAGTGGACGCGGCCACCCAGCGCCTGGAGCTGATGCTCCTGGTGGAGGAGCGCCGCGCCGACGGGGCGTGGCGGCGCTGGGCCTTCCCGAGCCGGATGCGCTTCGTATGGCCTGGGGAGCTCCGGCTCATGCTGGAAAGCGGCGGCTTCGCCGTGGAGGCGATGTTCGGCACATACGATCTCGCACCGTACCGGGAAGACAGCCCCCAGATGCTGGTCGTGGCCCGGCGTGTCGATTCACGTTGAACCGCCTCGGCCCGGCGCAGGGCGTTTATCAAGTCCGCCAAATACCCCTCTGGGGGAGAGGCTTAGAAGAGCCCGATTGGGACCGCAACAAAAGGGCCGGCTGTGTTTCACAGCCGGCCCGGTACGTTGAGTTGAGCTCTCAGGCAGCCCTCAGGGCCTCCCGTATCCGGCGCACCTTGAGCTGCTTGCGGAGGTAGCGCAGGGCCTCTGCCTCGATCTGGCGGATCCGCTCCCGGCTCAGCCCGAACCGCCGGGCCACCTCCTCCAGGGTATACGACCGGCCGTCCTCGAACCCATAGCGGAGACGGAGGACCCGGGCGTGGCGACTGGGCAGCTCGTTGAGGATCTCCTCGATCTGCTCGCGCAACAGCTGGTCGGCCACCACCTCATCCGGCGCCGGGCTCTCCACATCCCGGATCGCGCCCTCCAGGGTGGTCTCCCCCTCATCGTCCATGGGCTCCTCCAGCGAAAGGAGGGGCCGGGCAGCGTTCCAGAGCCATTCGACCTTTTCAGTCTCCGTGCCCATCCGCTGGGCCACCTCCTCCGGGGTGGCAGGGCGACCAGCCTCCTGCTCGATTTGATGGGCAATGCGCTGAGCCTTCCGCAGCTGTTCCTGGGCGTGGATCGGCAGGCGGATGGTGCGGGCCTGCATCGCCAGCGCCCGGGTGATCGCTTGGCGGATCCACCACGTGGCGTAGGTCGAGAAGCGGCGGCCCCGCTTGGGGTCGAACCGCTCCACCGCCTTCATCAGGCCCAGGTTCCCCTCCTGGATTAAGTCCAGCAGGGGCACGCCCAGGCCCTGATACTTCTTGGCCACGCTGATCACGAGGCGGAAGTTCGAGGTGATCAGCTTTTCACGGGCCTGGCGACCCTCCTCCACCAGCCGCTCGAGGCGCTGGCGAACCTCGGGGGGGAGGTTGCCGTCGCGGGCCAGCCGCCGGGCCGCCTCGCGCCCGCGGGCCATCCGCGTGGCCAGCTCCTTCTCCTCCTCGGCGGTCAGCAACGGGTGATCGGTGACCTCCCGGAAGTACAGGGAGATCAGATCTCGATCCTCCGCCAGCTCCCCCAGAACCGGGAGGGCGGTTTCCTCGTCCAGCTCGGACGTCAAGTCGAGCTCCTCCGGGGAGGCCTCGTCCTCCCAGGGCTCGGCCCAGAGTTCCTCATGCTCCAACTCCTCCTCCTCGGGGAGGAGCGAGCGATTCCGACGCGTCATCGCAACCTCCTTTTGGGTCGCCCGGACCCTCAGGAATCTAAAGAGATGATGGGCTTCCTCCAGCGGGCAGTGGGGGACGATGATCATCCAAGAAAAGCCAAAAAAGAGGACGAGCGGTTTTCCAACCGTCCGCCCTTCCCACAGGGGTGCAGGAGGAGGATCTGGCGGATCCCAATCGTTCAGTTGCGGGGGCGGGATTCGAACCCGCGACCTCCAGGTTATGAGCCTGGCGAGCTACCGCTGCTCCACCCCGCGACGCGACCATTCCCCTGGCAACGGCCTACTCTCCCAGAGGGTCGCCCCTCCAGTACCATCGGCGCTGGCGGGCTTAACTTCCGGGTTCGGGATGGGACCGGGTGTTTCCCCGCCGCTCCAGTCACCAGGGGAATGGAAACTTCAGAAATCGAATGCACCTTAACAACTGAATTGTGGCAGGAAGGCCGGGCATCCGGCCCTGGGACGTCAGGGGGATCCCCTGACGGACCACCTGGGGTGGGTCGGAGGGCTTCCGGCTCACGCCGGGGGATCGCCCTCGACCGGCACTCCCTAGAAAGGAGGTGATCCAGCCGCAGCTTCCGCTACGGCTACCTTGTTACGACTTCGTCCCAGTCGCCGGCCCCGCCTTCGACGGCTCCCTCCCTCCCCCTCTCAAGGTCCCTCCCGGGAGAGGGGCCCTGAGGGGGGGAGGGTTGGGCCACCGGCTTCAGGCGTTGCCGACTCCCATGACGTGACGGGCGGTGTGTGCAAGGCCCGGGAACGTATTCACCGCCGTATGGCTGACCGGCGGTTACTAGCAACTCCGCGTTCATGCAGGCGGGTTGCAGCCTGCAATCCCAACTGAGCCCGGCTTTGATGGGATTGGCTCCCCCTCGCGGGTTGGCAACCCATTGTACCGGGCATTGTAGCGTGTGTGTAGCCCCGGGCATCAAGGCCATGCTGACTTGACGTCATCCCCACCTTCCTCCGGCTTGTCGCCGGCAGTCCCCCTAGACACGTGTAACTAGGGGCAGGGGTTGCGCTCGTTGCGGGACTTAACCCGACACCTCACGGCACGAGCTGACGACAGCCATGCAGCACCTGTGCCGGCTCCCCTTGCGGGGTCCCTTCCCTTTCGGGTCGGTACCACCGGCATGTCAAGCCCGGGTAAGGTTCTTCGTTTTGCATCGAATTAAACCACACGCTCCGCTGCTTGTGCGGGCCCCCGCCAATTCCTTTGAGTTTCAGCCTTGCGGCCGTACTACCCAGGCGGCGCACTTAACGCGTTAGCTTCGGCACGGAGAGCGTGGTCAGCCCCCCATACCTAGTGCGCATCGTTTAGGGCGTGGACTACCCGGGTATCTAATCCGGTTCGCTCCCCACGCTTTCGCGCCTCAGCGTCAGGGACGGGCCAGGTGGCCGGCTTCCCCACTGGTGTTCCTCCCGATATCTACGCATTTCACCGCTACACCGGGAATTCCACCACCCTCTCCCGCCCTCAAGGGCTCCAGTATCGAGCG
>JBEPYX010000264.1:0-3667 GCA_041641155.1 Thermoflexus sp. | reverse complement strand
GCAGGGCCTACGTTCGCTGGGCGTAGCCCCGTTGGCTCAGGCGGGGATCCAGCGCATCCCGCAGGCCGTCCCCGATCAGGTTGAAGGCCAGCACCGTCAGCATGATGGCGACGCCCGGGAAGAACACCAGGTGGGGGGCGTTGAAGACGCTGTTCCGCTCCTCCCCCAGCATCAGCCCCCACTCCGGCTTCGGCACCTCCGCCCCCAGCCCGAGGAAGGAGAGCGCCGCCGCGTCCAGGATCGCCGTGGCGATCCCTAAGGTGCCCTGGACGATAAGGGGCGTGAGGGCATTGGGCAGGATGTGGACGAAGAGCACCCGCACGGGGGAGGCCCCCAACGCCCGCGCGGCCATCACGTAATCCAGCTCCTTCACCGAAAGGACGCTGGCCCGGACGATGCGAGCGTAAACCGGGATAGAGACGAAGCCGATGGCCAGCAGCGCATTGATCAGCCCTGGGCCCAGCACGCTGACAATGGCGATGGCCAAAAGCAGACTGGGGAAGGCGAGGATCACATCCATCAATCGCATGACGGCGTTGTCCAGCCACCCCCCGGCATACCCCGAGATCGCCCCCAGCAACCCGCCCACGAGGATGGCGAAGGTGATGGTGGAAAATCCGATCTGCAGCGAGAGCCGTGACCCGTAGACCACCCGGGAGAAGAGATCCCGGTTGTTGCCGTCGATGCCGAAGAGATGCTGTGGCTGATCCCGCGGACAGCCCAGCAGGTGAATACACGGGGGCGCCCGGCGTTGCACGCCCCGCAACGGCTTGATCGGATCGTAGGGGGCGATGACCTCGGCGAAGATGGCGAGGAAGACCATCAAGCCCAGCAGGAAGAACCCGACCTGGGCGGAGCGATGGTGGATCAGGCGGCGCATCGCCTCGACGGTGGGCGATCGCCGGGGCACCGCCAGCTCCCGGGTCAAAGGAGGCGCGACGACGCTCATCGCAGCTTTATCCCTCACAGAAGGCATGGTCGAACGCCCCGCTCGAGAAGACCCCTCCTGGGCCCGGATCGGCGGGGCGCTAATCCAGCCGGATGCGAGGATCGAGATAGGCATAAGAGAGATCTACCACCAGGTTCACCAGGGCGAACATGATCGCCACCGCCAGGGTGAACCCCTGAACGACCGGGTAATCCCGGGCCAGGATCGCCGAGACCAGCTGGGTCCCCACCCCAGGCAAAGCGAACACCGTCTCGGTGAGCACGGCGCCGGAGAGCAGGCTTCCGGTTTGCAGGCCAACCACCGTGACGATGGGGATCATCGCATTGCGCATGGCATGGCGGGCCAGCACGATGCGTTCCCGCAACCCCTTCGCCCGCGCCGTGCGGATGTAATCCTCCCCCAATACCTCCAGCAGGCTGGAGCGGGTCATCCGCGCGATGATGGAGAGGGGGATGGTTCCCACGGCCACCGAAGGGAGGATCAGATGGCGCACGGCATCCCAGAAGACGGCGAAGTTCCCGGTCACCAGGCTGTTGAAAAGCACCGAGTTCGAGAGGAAGATCAACGCCACGCGCGGGAGCCCTTCGGCCTCCTCCAGGCCCCAAGCGCGGGTCAGCGGTGGCAGCGTCAGCCCCGGCGAGAGACGTCCCGAGGGGGGAAGGAAAAGCAGCGTGTCCTTGAACACCAGGGCGAACACATAGGCCAGCATCAGCCCCAGCCAGAACACCGGCATGGAGACTCCGATGTTGGCCAGGACCATCGTCGCCACATCCACGGGGGAGTTCTGGTGGATGGCGGAGAGAATCCCCAGGGCGATCCCCACCGTAGTGGCGAACAGGATCGCCCCGATGGTCAGCTCGATGGTCATAGGGAGCCGCTCGGCAAGGATCAGCGCCACCGGCCGCCCCGTGCTGATCGAGGTCCCCAGGTCCCCCTGAAGGATCTGAAGGACGTAGCGCGCGAACTGGACTGGGAGTGGATCGTTGAGGCCGAAGCGCTCCTTGAAGGCTTCGCACTGGGCCTTAGTGGCCCGCTCGCCGAGCATGACCACACACGGATCCCCGGGGATCAGCCGCATCATGACGAACACCATCAGCAGGATCCCGACGAGCACGGGGACCATCGCCGCCAGACGACGGATGATGTAGCGGGACATCGGCATCCACCTGACCGCCCGGAGGTCATTCTTAATTTTAAATTCGGCGCCCAATGATGTTTTCAGAAGGGCGCATCTCCCGAGGCGCCATAACGATGGCGGGGCGGGAGAATGGACCGAAAAGGACGCGCTCGTCGTTGAACGAAACGACAATGTAGCCCAGAACGGCCATCCACTTATCCCTGGGTGCCCTCAGAGGGATTCATCGCGCGGGCGGGGACCCCGCGCAGCCCCTCCCGGAGCAATAGCCAGAGGCCGACCAGGGTGATCGGCAGCCAGAGGGCCATGTGGAGGACTAGTACATAGGCAACGGCGATCCCCCCAGGGATCCCGAACGCTCGAAGGACAGCCACCCCCGGGGCTTCGAACGTCCCGATATAGCCGGGTGCCGAGGGAAGGGCCGTGGCGAGGTTCACCGCGGCCGTCATCGCCAGCAGAGCGAAAAACGAGGCCTGGAAGGGGAAGGCCATGAGGACCAGCCCGTAGGTCGCTGCCTCGGCCAGCCAGATCAGGGCGGTGAGCACCCCCGCCGCCAGGGCATCCGTGGGGCGCCGCAACACCGCCAGCCCTTCCAGAAACCGCCCCAGGATCCCTACTATCCCCTGGATCCATGGACGGGGCCACCGGCGGGCGGCATGGTCCAACCGCGAACGGATGGCCGTCGCCTGGGCGGCGATCGCCGCCAGCGCGAGCATCGCCCCGCCGAAGACAGCGCCCCCCGCGATCACCGCGGGCCGCAGGGAGCCCGGCAGGGGAGAGAACAGCAGGGCGGCCAACGCGAGGAGGAGCACCATCCATCCATCCAACACGCGCTCCACCACGATGGTCCCCAACGCCGCGCCCGCGCTGACCCCGCATCGTCGCTGGAGCACGTAGGCACGCAGCAGCTCCCCGGCCCGGGCCGGGTAGAGGTTGTTTCCCATATAGCCGATCGCCAGCGCTATGAAGCGCTCCCCGAACCGGGTGGGCTGCACGCCGCGGAGCAACACCCCCCAGCGCCAGGTCCGCAACGCCACAGCGGTGAAGTAAAAGAGCGCCCCGCCGACCACCCATTCCGCCCTCAGGCCCCGGAGGATCCGGCCGAACTCCTCCAGATGCAGGCCACGGAGGGTCCAGGCCAGCAGGGCCCCGCTGAGGGCCACCCCCAACAGCAACCATCCCCGCCGCCTCATCCAGCGTCCTCTACCCTGGGCCATGGGAGAGGGGCTTGCGCGGGGCCCGGCGAAGGGGCGAAGTCCTCCACGTGAAGTGTCAGACGCGGCTCGCCGTTCCACCGCTCCGCCCGCAGCTCAAAGACCACGTCCAGCCGTGCTCCCGGGCGCGCCTCGGCCACCCGATCCCCCTGGCGGAAGGCGATGGCGTCCCACACCGGCCCGCCCTCGGGGACGGTCAGCACCATCCGGAGATGCTGGCCATCGCTGCCCACTGGGCGAGCCGAGCGGACGACGACCCCGCGGCTGAGGAAGCGGGGGGCGGGGTTGCCGTAGCCGTAGGGCTCCAGCCGGGCGATCCATTGGTGGAGGCGCCAGGTCACGTCGGGGAGCGGCACCACGGCCTCCACC
>JBEPYX010000263.1:0-3684 GCA_041641155.1 Thermoflexus sp. | reverse complement strand
TCGGATGGTTCGCCCTCGGCATCACCCCCGCCTTGCTCTTCTGGGGTCCCGCCTCCGGGATGATGAACTATCCCCGGATGCTGGTGATCCCCGGCGTGGGCAGCGCCATGGCCTGGGCCGCCGTCCTGCAGGGCGGGCGACGGCCAGGAGCGGTCGGGCGGGGACTGGCAGGGGCGGGATTGGGCCTCACGCTCCTGATCTCGACCCTCGTCATCGTCGCTTCCCTGGAGTACTACCGAGACGCCACCCATATCCTCCGGGGAATGGCCCGGGCTGCCCAGGAGGCGGGGAGCCGTCCGATCCTTTTCATCAATCCACCCTACAACGTGGGCTACCGTTGGTTCCGATCTCGCTTCTACCCATATCCCTATGGGGGCGCGGGGGCTGTGCTCATCACCACCGAGCAGGGCTTAGCCGGATATATCTGGCTCAATGGGGGGCCGAATCTCATGGATCGGCCGCCAGGATGGGTACAAAGTCGGCGCCTCGAGGCGCTCTACCCCAACTGATTCACCCCTGCCCCACCCATCGCCTTCCCCGAACTGCGCGAGGCCCTGGAGGATCACGCCGTGTACGTGTTCCGGGAGGACCTTACTTGGACCCCGCTCCATGAGATATGGCGGGTTCCAGGGGCACCCCATCCGGGGGATCCGGAGATCATCCCCCTCGAGCCCGCCCCGCGCTTCGACGGGCGGATTGTGCTACGCGGCGGACGGATCGATGAGGAAAAGGGGGAGCTGATCCTCGTCTGGGAAGCCCTGGCGCCGCCGGGACGCCGATGGCAGGTGTTCGTCCACCTCCTGGACGCCAAAGGGCAGCTCCTCGGCCAAGCCGATGGACCGATGGCCGAGGGGCTGGCGCCCACCGAGGCGTGGCAGGCCGGGGATCAGGTGATCGACCGTCACCAACTGCCCCGAGGATTGACGCCCAGCGCCCTCCGCATCGGCCTCTACGATCTGACCACCGGGGAGCGGGCAGCCGTGACATGGCAAGGGTCTGCCCCACCGGATCGCAGCGTGGTCCTGCCGATCTCGCGATGACCGGCGGCCTCACCACATCCCCCACTCGGCCAGGGCGTCCTCCTCCATCATCGAGGGATCCCACATCTCCATGCTCAGGGTGACCTTCGTCGGGCGGCCGGTCACCTGTTCCGCCACATAACGCACCTGTTCCAGCAGGTACGGGCCGGCGGGGCAGAAAGGGGTGGTGAGGATCATCGTGATCTGGATCAGATCCGGCTGGATCTCGATGTTCCGGATCAACCCCAGCTGGACCACGTTCATCCCGATCTCCGGGTCCACCACTGCCCGGAGGGCCTCGCGGATCTTCTGGATCAGTTCCTCATGGGAATCCGAAGCGGGTGAAGGGGTCTGGGGGATCGTCTCGCTCATCGCGTGCCTCCTCCGTGGGTTGGCCGGAGCCGCTTCAACTCAGCGTCTCCGGCTGGGGCTCCCGAGGGCGTGGGGCGGCCTGGGGCTTGATGATGAACGTGCAGTGGGCGTCCCCGCTCAGGATGCAGCTGGAGCGCTCCACATCGGCCTCTAGGGTCAGGGCGATCAGCGTGCGATCCAGGTCGCACACCTCGGGGTGATGGTGTACCACATAGTTGTAGGGGCAGTTGTATTGGTGCAGGCGTAGCTCGTTGCCCAGCTGCTCCCAGCGGGCCAGGAACCCCTCCTCCCCGAGCAGCGCCACCAGCGCCGCCAGCTTCTCCTCGAGGGTCCGGCACGCCCGCACCCGCTCGCCGTGCTCCATCGCGATCTCCCGGGCGATGGCGACGAAGAGGCGGTGGATCTCCTCCTCGGGCATGAGGGCCTTCAGTTCGTTCAAGAGGCGGGCCGCCAGGCGATGATAGCCCTGAGGGAATTGGGAGAGGGCTTCCTCCCGCAGGAAGAACACCAGCCGGGGCCGCCCCACGCCCCGTCGCTCCAGCTGGGCATCCACCAGCCCTTGACGCTGCAAGACGTTGAGGTGATAATGGATAGTGACCGGTGTGAGCCCCAGCGCCTCCGCCAGCTGGGCCACCGTCATCCGGCCTCGCTCCTTCAAACACCGCAGGATCTGCTGACGGGTCTGACTCATCGAGCGCTCCTTTTCCCCGAACCAGAGGCCATCCCCGCCGCACCCGCCCGGGCGCTCGGAAGCCCGGCCCGAACCACCTCGGGCCCTCGGCCCTGCCCACGCTTCCTAATCCCATCTTAGCGGATCCTGCGCCGGGTGTCAATTTCTCGGATTTTTATAAAAAGTATTGACAAACACAGGTCGACGTGGTAAGATAAGGCCTGAGTGAAAAGGCCAGGCGCCTCGCCCGCATGGGCGCTGGGGGTCTCCCCGACGGCGCGGTCGTGCGGGGCGGGTTTCGGAGACGATCCCGATAGGCGTCTGGTGGGCCATGCAACCCACCGGGAGGTCGCACCGCGATGGAGGACGCGCTGATCATTCGGGATCTCCACGTGCGCGTGGAAGGGAAGCCGGTCTTACGCGGGGTGGATTTGACGGTTCGCAAGGGGGAAATCCATGCCTTGATGGGCCCCAACGGCTCGGGCAAGACCACCCTGGCCTACGTCTTGATGGGCCACCCCGCCTACTCCGTCGAGCAGGGGGAGGTCCTTTGGAAAGGGCAGAACATCCTGGAGCTGCCGCCGGATGAGCGGGCCCATCTGGGGCTGTTTCTGGCCTTTCAGTATCCGGTGGCGGTGCCCGGGGTGACGGTGGCCAACTTCCTGCGCACGGCGTTGAACGAACGCCGCAAGCGCCTGAACCCGGAGGACAAGGGGATCCCGATCCCGGAGTTCCGCAAGCTGTTGCGGGAGAAGCTGGCCCTCCTGGGGCTGGAGGAGTCCTTCGCCACCCGGTATGTCAACGACGGTTTCTCGGGCGGCGAGAAGAAGCGCCTGGAGATCCTCCAGATGGCTGTCCTCCAGCCCGAGATGGCCATCCTGGACGAGACCGACTCGGGGCTGGACATCGATGGGGTACGCACGGTGGCGGCGGGGATCAACCGGATCTTCGGCCCTCACATGGGGATCCTGTTGATCACCCACTACCAGCGCATCCTGAACTACGTGAAACCCCACTTCGTCCACGTGATGCATAACGGCCGCATCGTGGCCTCCGGCGGGCCGGAGCTGGCCCTGGAGCTGGAGGAGAAGGGCTACGAGTGGCTGCGGGAGCAGTTCGCCGAGCAACCCACCGCCTGAAGGGAGGGGTCATGGCGACGGAGGCCTTCGATCTGAAGGAGCTGGGGACATACAAATACGGGTTCGCAATGCCCGAGCGATATGCCTACAAGGCCCGCAAGGGTCTCTCCCGCGAGATCGTGGAGGAGATCTCCTGGCTCAAAGGGGAACCCGAGTGGATGCGGGAGTTCCGGCTGCGGGCCCTGGAGATCTTCCTCTCCAAGCCGATGCCCACGTGGGGGGCCGATCTCTCAGGCCTCAACTTCGATGATATCTACTATTACATCAAGCCCACCGACAAGAAGAGCCGCTCCTGGGACGAGGTCCCGGAGGAGATCCGGCGGACCTTCGAGCTCCTGGGCATCCCTGAGGCGGAGCGCAAGTTCCTGGCGGGGGTAGGTGCCCAGTATGAATCCGAGGTGGTGTACCACAACCTCCAGGAGCACCTGCGCAAGCTGGGCGTGATCTTCGTGGACACCGATACGGCGGTCCGGGAGTATCCCGA
>JBEPYX010000262.1:0-3691 GCA_041641155.1 Thermoflexus sp. | reverse complement strand
ATGGGCGCTGGAGGCGGGGGGATGCGGGGGATCCCAGACGTTCGGTTTGAGCGGGACCCCGATTGGGAACCGCGCCAGCACTGGGCCCCACACGCGGGGATCGCCCGCTCCGCCGGCCACAGGGGGCTGGCCCGGTGCGGGGAAGCCTCGACGCGTGGGGAGCGCATCCCTTCCGCCCTCGAACTCCACAAGGAGCGGATTCGCGTCCCTGGGCGGGCCGAGGGCTCCCCGTGTGTCCTACAGAAAAGCCTGCAGGACCTGGAGCGAGCTATCCGCCCCAGGCGGGCCTCCCCGCTCCCCTGGCGCCATCTGGGCGACTCCGCGGCATGGGTTGCTTCCCCGCATCGGCGAGGGCTGCCCCCCAGCGCGCAGCGATCCGCCCCTGGAGCTTCTCGGAAAGAACGCAGCATCGGTGCTGGCTGCCCCGGTCTCCCCGGAGGGGAACCGCCCCTGGCTTTGGGTCTAGTGATGCCGGTTTGGGGAGTGGAGACCGAGACCACCTGGCGCGACGGGGAGGTGGTGGAGGTCATCGCCCTCCCGGATAGGCTCCGCCCGCGGGGGGATGCAGGAGGGCTTGAGCCGATCCGAAGGAAAATCCGAAATGGATCCGGCCCCTGATGCGTACCATGCCGGATCAGGAGGCAGGCGAGGATGACCGAGATGATGCGGGCCGTGATCAAGGCCGCGCCAGGGCCGGGGCTGGCCCTGGCCCGCCGCCCGATTCCCGCCCCCGGCCCTGGGGAGGTCCTGGTGCGGGTGAAGGCGGCCTCCATCTGCGGGACGGACCTCCACATCTACCGCTGGGACCCGTGGGCCCAGGGGCGGATCCGCCCCCCTCTGATCGTTGGCCACGAGCTCTGCGGGGAGGTCGTCGAGTTGGGGCCGGAGGTCGAGGGGGTGCGGGTGGGCGATTTCATCTCCGCGGAGAGCCACGTGGTGTGCGGCCGCTGCGACATGTGCCGCACCGGGAAAGGCCACCTCTGCCGGAACACCCGGATCCTGGGTGTGGATCGCGACGGCGCCTTCGCCGACTTCATCGTCATCCCTGCGGAGAACGCCTGGGTGAACCCTCCCGATCTCCCCCTGGAGGTGGCCGTCCTCTTAGAGAACTTCGGCAACGCCGTCCACACCGCCTTCACCGTGGACCTGCGGGCGCGCAAGGTGCTGGTGACCGGCTGCGGCCCGGTGGGCCTGATGACCATCGCCGTGGCCCGGGCCCTCGGCGCCCGTATGGTCATCGCCACCGACATCAGCCCCTACCGCCTGGAGCTGGCGCGGCGGATGGGTGCGGATCACGTCCTTAACCCGAACGAGGTGAACGTCGTGGAGGCCATCCGGGATGTGGCAGGGGGCGAGGTGGACGTGCTGCTGGAGATGTCCGGCGCCCCTTCGGCCATCCGGGAAGGGTTCTCGGTGCTCAAGCCCGGAGGGCAGGCCGCCTTGCTCGGGCTCCCCCCCGGCCCGGTGGAGTTCGACCTGGCCAACTTGGTGATCTTCAAAGGGGTGACCGTCCACGGTGTCGTGGGGCGGCGCCTGTGGGAGACTTGGTATGAGATCCGGGGTCTGTTGAACGCCGGGGCGGTGGACCTACGCCCGGTGGTGACCCATCGCTTCCGCCTGGAGGAGTTCGAGCAGGCCTTCGCGACCATGGCCAGCGGCCGCAGCGGGAAGGTTATGCTGATCCCTTAAGGCGCCTCGAAGCGCGCCGTCATACGCCCCCGCGCTCGACCCGGTGGAGCAGAAGGGAGACGCGATCTCGATGACCGAAGAGAGGAGGCCCGGCGATGACGGTACAACCAGCGACTGCGGACAAACTCGCCTGGATCCGGGAGGAGCTGCAGGCCCTGCAGGCCCAGGGCCTCTACATCCACATCCGGACCATCCAGTCCGCCCAGGGGCCGTGGTTGATGGTGGACGGCCGACGGGTGCTGAATTTCTGCTCCAACAACTACCTGGGGCTGGCCAACCACCCACGCATGCGGGAGGCCGCCCGGCAGGCGATCGAGCGCTACGGCGTCGGCCCGGCCGCCGTGCGCACCATCGCCGGCACCCTGGACCTCCACCTCGTCCTGGAGGAGAAGCTGGCCCGCTTCAAGGGCGTCGAGGCGGCCATCTCCTTCCAGTCCGGATTTAACGCCAACCTGGCGACGATCCCCGCTCTGATGGGAGAGGGAGATGTCATTTTCTCTGATGAGTTGAACCACGCCAGCATCATCGACGGCTGCCGCCTCTCCCGCGCCCGGATTGTCCGCTACGCCCACAACGACCCCAACGATCTGGAGGCGAAGATCCAGGAGCACCTGGGGACGTTCCGGCGGGGCTTAATCGTCACCGATGGCGTCTTCTCCATGGACGGCGACATCGCTCCCCTCCCCGAGATCGTGGAGATCGCGGAGCGATATCACCTGATGGTGATGGTGGACGACGCCCACGGCGAGGGGGTGCTGGGCCGAGGCGGCCGGGGCATCGTGGACCACTTCGGGCTCCACGGCCGGGTGGATATCGAGGTGGGAACGCTCTCCAAGGCCTTCGGCGTGGTCGGCGGCTACGTGGCCGGGCGTCGAGAGATCGTGGAGTGGCTGCGCCAGCGGGGGCGCCCCTTCCTGTTCTCCAGCGCGATGACCGCGGCCGACACCGCGGCCTGCATCGCCGCCGTGGAGATCCTGGAGGAATCCACTGAGCTGGTGGACCGGCTCTGGGAGAACACCCATTACTTCAAGGCCGAAATGCGTCGCCTGGGCTTCGACCTGGGCCAGAGCGTCACCCCGATCACCCCGGTGATGCTCGGCGAGGCCCCCTTAGCCCAGGCCTTCAGCCGCCGCCTCTTCGAGGAAGGGGTGTTCGCCCAGGCCATCGGCTACCCCACGGTGCCCCGGGGCAAGGCCCGCATCCGGGTGATGATCTCCGCCGCCCACAGCCGGGAGGATTTGGATCGGGGGCTGGAGGCCTTCGCCAAGGTCGGGCGGGAGCTCGGCGTGATCCGCCCGTAACCCATATGCTCTATGCCTGTCGCGAGAGGGACCCATGGCTCACCCCTCCCACGACGCCATCGCTGTTTTAGATTTCGGCTCCCAGTATGCCCAGTTGATCGTCCGCCGCATCCGGGAGATCGGGGTCTACGCGGAGCTGTTCCCTTGGGACGCCGACCCGGCAGCGGTCGAGGCCCTGCGGCCGAAGGGGTTCGTCCTCTCCGGCGGGCCGGCCAGCGTCTACGCAGCCGGGGCCCCCTCCCTTCCCCCTTACGTCCTGGAGAGCGGCCGGCCGGTGCTGGGGATCTGCTACGGGATGCAGCTGTTGGCCCACGCCCTGGGGGGGCAGGTCGCCCCTGCCCCCGCCCGGGAATACGGGCGGGCGGAGATCGAGATCGTGGACCCTGAGGATCCCCTCTGGCGGGGACTTCCCTCCCCGATGACCGTCTGGATGTCCCACGGGGATCGGGTCGAACGCCTCCCGCCGGGCTTCCGGGCCATGGCCCGTTCCCCCAACGCCCCCTTCGCCGCCATCGGTGACCCTCAGCGGCGCCTTTACGGCGTCCAGTTCCACCCCGAGGTGGCCCACACGCCTATGGGCCGGGAGCTCCTGCGCCGGTTCGCCCTGGACCTCTGTGGCTGTCGGCCCACCTGGAGCCCGGGGGCGATCGTCGAGGAGCAGATCGCCCGGATCCGGGAGCAGGTGGGAACGGAGCGGGTGC
>JBEPYX010000261.1:0-3694 GCA_041641155.1 Thermoflexus sp. | reverse complement strand
CCCTTTGCCCTCCCTCGGGCGGAGCGGCGGACTGCCGAGGGGCTCCCGTTTCGGTTCCCCTTGTTATAATCGAATTGACCCGACGGGAAGGGGGATCCGGATGCAGGAGATTACGCTTTCTCAGTATTGTGCCGAGATCGAGCGCCTGCTCCAGGATGAAGCCTACGATGAGGCCATCGCCCACTGCTTCCACATTCTAAAGCGCTACCCCAAATATTATAAAGTCTACCGCCTGCTGGGCCAGGCTTACCTCGAAAAGGGACAAAACGACGCGGCGATGGACCTCTTCGCCCGATCCCTCAGCGCGGACCCCGAGGATTTCCTCCCCCGCATCGGCCTGAGCGTGATCTATGAGCGTCAGGGGAAGATCGCCGAGGCGGCCTGGCAGATGGAGCGGGCCTACGAGATCCTCCCCTACAACGAATTTGTCCGCGAGGAGCTCATGAAGCTCTACGCCCGCCGCGACGGTGCGCCGCCGGAGTTTCTTCCCCTCACCCGGGGCGCGCTGGCCCGCCTCTACGCGCGGGGTCATCTCTACGCCGCGGCCATCGCTGAACTGGAGAGCCTCCTACAGGAAGCGCCCCGCCGTTACGACCTCCAGGCCCTTTACTTGGAGGTGCTGTGGCGGGATGGGCGCCGCCTGGAGGCCGCGCGGGCCGCCCAGGGATTGCTCCAGGAGCTGCCCTATTGTCTGAAGGCCAATTTGATCCTGGGGGAGTTCTGGATGGCCAGCGGGCGCGAGGCCGATGCCCGAGAGCTCTTCCGACGCGCCGCCGCGGTGGACCCAGAGCTCCTGTGGGCGCCCGATCTCCTGGGCCCCGCCGCCCCGGTCCAGCCCACAGGGGTGCACATCGAGCGCCTGATGTATGTGCCACCCACCCCGGCCTACGCCCAGCCCGCGGTGGAAGAGGGCGAGGTCCCCGAGTGGCTCCAGGCCCTGGGCCTCCCCCTCGGCGAAGCGATCCCTTCCCCGCAATCCCCCGCTCCCCCCGCTGAGGTGGAATCCCCTCCGGGGGCCCTGGAGGCTCCGCTCGCCCTGGAGGCCCCCGAGGGAGCGCCTGTAGCGCCCACCCCCGAGCCGCTGGAGTGGCTCCGCTCGGTGGAGGTCGCTCCTCCCGCTGAGATCGAAGAGGTGGGGGAAGTGCGGATGGGGGAGGGAGCGCCAGAATCGCCTCGCGCGGTAGAAGCCCCTGCGGCGCCGGAGGCGGAGGAGGCGGCGCCCTTCGCCCTGGAAGCGCCCGCCCCAGCGCCCGAGACCTCTCGGTCGGAGATGGGGTGGCCCGAATGGTTGAAGGAGGACTTCGTCCTCCCATCAGAGCCTCCCCCGTGGATGCCGGAGGAGGAGTCCCGGCTGCCCCCTGAGCGGGGGACGGAATGGGGAGCGCTGGAGCTTCCGGAAGAGACGCCCCTGGAGCCGCTGCCGGAGCTCCCCGAATGGGAGACAGCTGGGCCTCCATCGGAGCCCGAGCCTCTGGAGGCACCCCTCCCTGAAGCCCTGTCGCCCGTCGAGTTCCCGATGGAGGCTCCATTGGAGGAGGCGGCGGAGGGCCCCGCGCCCGGGATCGCGGAGCTGCCTCCGCTCCCGGAGTCCCTGAGCCCGGAGGAGGCCTTGGCCTGGCTGGCGCGGATCGCCGCCGGTAAGGAGGAGGAATTGCGCGCCCAGGCGGAGCGAGAGGCGGAGGCCCGCCTGGCGGAAATCCTGGGCCGTCGCCCCGCTGAAGCCCAGCCGCCATCGGAGGCGCCGGAGGCCCCTATCGCGGAGGAGATCGGGATGCCCGAGGGGGAGGCCCCCGAAGCGGCCGAGGCGGAGGCGGCGCTTCCGGAGTGGTTGCTGGCCCTCAAGCCTCCAGAGGAAGCGGCGGAGGCACCGTCCGCGGAGGAGGAACGATTCCGGGCGCTCCTCGAGGAGGCCGCCGCGCAGCCGCTGGAGCTCCCATCGGAGTGGGCCGCGGAGATCGGGCTCTTCCCCGAGGGGGTCGCCCCGGAGACCCCCGCATGGGCCGAAGCCCCAACGGCCGCAGCCGGAGAAGCTCCGCCGGAGGAGGCTCCCCTTCAGGCCGTGTCAGAAGGAGAGCGCCTCGCGGTCCCGATCTGGGATCTCCTGGCCGTGGATGAAGGGGTTCCGCCAGCGGGGAAGGTGCCGGAGCCGGCTCCGCCGGTGGACCTCCGATGGCTGGAGGGTCTGCACGCGGTGCCCATCGCCGAGACGATGGCCGGGCCGCTGTTGGGGGTGCTGGCGGAATACGAGGCCCGCCTGAAGGCGCAGCCGCGCGACCATGAGACCCGCCTGGCGATGGCGCGGTTGCTCTTCAACCTGGGCGACACCGCCCGGGCGGTGCGGGAGTATCAGCGCCTCCTGCGGGTGGCGGCGATGCGCGAGGCGGTCCTCGCGGACCTGGAGCAGGCGGTGCAATTGCGCCCGAACGAGCCGCGGCTCTGGCAGGCCCTCGGGGATGCCTATCAGGCGATCGGGAAGCTCCAGAAGGCCCTGGAAGCCTACCGGCGGGCCCTGGCCAGCCTGGGCGCGTGAGCCAGCGCCGCCCTCCAGGTAGCTCCATGATCCGGAGGGAGACGGATGCGCATCGGGATCCTGAGCGACACCCACGACCATGTGGAGAACACCCGTCGGGCGCTGGAGATCCTCCGCCAGGAGGGGGTGGAGCGCCTCTTCCACTGCGGCGATGTGACCTCGCCGGAGATGATCTCCCTCTTCGAGGGATGGGATGTGCTGTTCGTCCGCGGCAACCTGGACCGCCTGGACGTGCTAGAGCCCGCAGTGGTCGCCCTGGGCCGCCAGCCTTTTTTGGGGGATGAGATGACCACCACGGTGGCCGGCCGCCGCATCGCGATCTTGCACGGCGACGACACGGAGCGGCTGCAGCAGGCGATCGCCTCGGGGGAGTTCGATTACGTCTTCCATGGCCACACCCATCGGCGCCGCGACGAGCGGATCGGGCGGACCCGCGTGGTCAACCCGGGGGCCCTGGGTGGCGTTCGCCATGAGAGCCGTTCCTTCTGCATCCTAGATCTGGAGACCGACACGCTGCGCTTCGTCGAGGTGGAGCCGTGATCATCGTCGACGCCCACGAGGACTTGGCCTGGAACGCCCGATCCTTCGGGCGGGATTACACTCGATCCGCTTACGTCACCCGGGAGCGGGAGGAGGGGACGGACATCCCTCGACTCAATGGGCGGTGTATGCTGGGCCTCCCGGAGTGGCTGGCCGGCCGGGTGGCGGTGATCTTCGGGACGGTCTTCGTGATGCCGGCGCGCCGCGCCCGCTCGCCCATGGAGCGCACCTATCGGACGCCGGAGGAGGCCTACGCGGAGGGCATGGCCCAGCTGGACTACTATGAGCGGTTGGCCGATGAACAACCCCGCTTCCGCCTGATCGACACCCGGAAGGACCTGGAAGAGGTCTTGGAGGCGTGGAAGGACCCTGGTTCGGAGGACGGCCGTCGCATCGGGATCGTCCGATTGATGGAGGGGGCGGATCCGATCCGGCGGCCGGAGGAGGTGGAGGCCTGGTATGCGCGAGGGGTGCGGATCATCGGCCCAGCCTGGGGAGCCACTCGCTACGCCGGCGGCACCGGCGAGCCCGGCCCCCTCACGGATGAGGGGCGCCGCCTGCTGAAGGCGATGCAGGCGTTCCCGCTTATCCTCGATCTCAGCCACATGGCGGAACGCAGTTTCT
>JBEPYX010000260.1:0-3695 GCA_041641155.1 Thermoflexus sp. | reverse complement strand
CTGGAGATCGAGGGGGTTCCCATCGCCCCGCGTGGTGCTCGGGCGGCGAACCCGGCCTTCGATGTCACGCCCGCCCGATATGTCACGGGCATCATCACCGAGAAGGGGATCCTGTACCCGCCCTTCGACCTCCAAATCCGCCGCGTCCTCGGCCTGGGGTGAGGCGGGATCCCTCTCCCGTGTGGAAGAGAGCCGACGATGTGGCTGCGCTGTCCATCCTGCGGTCACCAATGGCCGTATCTCCGCTTCGAGATCCGTTGCCCCCGCTGTGGCGGCGACTGGCTGGACGTGGTCTATGACCTCCCCGCCGTGCGCCGCCGCTGGGAGCGCCTGCTCCGGGAGCGGCCCTTTACGATGTGGCGCTACCGGGAGCTGCTCCCCGTGCGGGAGGACCTCCACATCGTCACCATGGATGAAGGGGGGACGCCGCTCCTGCGGGCGGAGAACTTGGGGCTGATGCTGGGGCGCCCGCGCCTTTACGTGAAGGACGAGCGCCAGAACCCCACCGGGTCGTTCAAGGACCGTCAGGCCTCCCTGGCCATCTCGGTGGCCCGGGAGGCCGGCCTGCGGGAGATGGTGGTGGCCTCCACCGGGAACGTGGCGATCTCGTACGCCGCCTATTGTGCCCGGGCCGGCATCCAGCTGTGGGCGTTCCTGGTCAGCTCCGCCCCCTCCGACAAAATGCGAGAGGTGGCCCTGTATGGGGCGGAGGTGATCAAGGTGACGGGGACCTACGACCAGACCAAACAGGTGGCGGCCCAGTTCGCGGAGCGCCGGGGGCTGTTCCTGGATCGGGGGATCCGCAGCCTGGCGGCCCGCGAGAGCATGAAGACCCTCGCCTTCGAGATCGCCGAGCAGCTGGGGTGGAGAGCGCCCGATTGGTATATCCAGGCGGTGAGCGGGGGGATGGGCCCCATCGGGGTCTGGAAGGGGTTCCAGGAGCTGAAGGCGATGGGGCTGGTGGACCGGATCCCCCGCATCGGGGTGATCCAGGCGGAAGGCTGCGCGCCGATCGTGGAATCCTTCCGCCAGGGCCTGGAGCGGGCCCAGGTGGTGCGGACCCCTCGCACCCGCATCGCGACGCTGGCGACCGGGGACCCGGGCCCGGCCTACCCGATGTTGCGCCGCATCGTCCTGGAGACTGGGGGGGCGATGGAAGCCGTAAGCGACGAGGAGACGTATCGGGCGATGCATCTCCTGGCTAAGATGGAGGGCCTCTCGATGGAGCCGGCGGCGGCCGCCGCCTTCGCCGGTGCGTTCAAGCTGATCGCCGCCGGGCGCATCCGGCCGGATGAGACGGTGGTGATCAACGCCTCCGGCCACACGTTTCCGGTGGAGAAGTTCGCCCTGGGGGAGGCGTGGGTGCGCGCTGTAGAGGCCCCGACAGCCCCCTCCGAGGGGTTCCTCACCGCCCTCGATCAGCTGGACCCGCGCAGCCGGCGGGTGCTGATCGTAGACGATGACCCCGATGCCATCCGCCTGATCCGCCGCATCCTCCAGGCGCGTGGGGTTTTTTATGTTGAAGAGGCCCACCGGGGCGACGAGGCGCTGGAGCGGATCCGGAGCCAGCCGCCGGATGTGATCCTGTTGGATCTGATGATGCCGGGGATGGACGGCTTCGCCGTGCTGGAAGCCCTGAAGGCCGACGAGGCCCTGCGCCGGATCCCCGTCCTGGTGATCACGGCCCGCAGCCTCGCGCCGGACGAGCGGGCGCGCCTGCGCCAGCAGGCCTACGCCGTGCTGGAGAAGGGCGCCTTCACCGATGAGCATTTGATCGAAGATATGCTGGCCGCCCTGCACGCCTCCTAGCCGATCGGCGAGCGATAGGGGGCTGGAGCGGGTTTCAGCGCGCCGATTTCGTAGGGGACGACAGCGCGGCTGTCCGGCACTCCCCCCACCCCCAGATGGCAGCCCATCGCCTGCCCCGGCCGGATCAAGTCCTCGGCCGCCCCCACTGGCTATCCCTCCACCTCCAGCGCCCGCCCCACGCCTCCGTCCCCCCTAACCGGAAGATCTCCACCGCCGGATCGAGAGGATCCACCCCGCGGCTCCCACTAAGGGGCGGGGCCGATGGTCACCAGCGGGCGGATCCGTTCGAGGGTGGCCGGGCCGATGCCCGGGACCGCCATGAGATCCTCCAAGCGGCGGAAGGGGCCGTGCTTGAGTCGGTAGTCCACGATGGCCTGAGCGGTGCGGGGCCCGATGCCGGGCAAGCTTTCCAGCTGCTCCACCGAGGCTGTGTTCAAGTCCAAGCGGGGGGATGTCGTGGGGGTGCTCATCGGCCGCTCGCCACGCCGGGGCACGTGAAGATGCGCCCCGTCCATCAACGGGGCGGCCAAGTTCAGCGCCTCCAGATCCGCCGACGCCAGAGGGCCCCCCGCCCGCTCCAGGAGTGCCCAGACCCGAAGGCCCTGGGGCACCGTGTAGACCCCAGGGGCCTGGACGGCGCCGGTGAGGTACACCTGGATCCAGACCGGCGTGGCGGTCGGGGTGGGCGCCGGGGTCGGTGGGGGAACGATGCGAATGGGAGCCGGCGCCGGCCGTCGGAGGAGCCAGAGGCTGGCCAGGAAACTGGCCACGGTGGCCCCCAGCACCACCGCCTCCCGCCATGCCTGCCAGCGGGAGGATCCCCCCGAAGCAGGCACGCGATCCGGCCTCTCCGAGGACATCGGCGCCTCCGCGACTCCTCACGCGCATCGTTTCCCTATGACTATGATAGCCATGGAGCGAAGAGGGCGTCCGGGTTCCGTCCTGTGGGGAGAAGGAGCCGATGGCGAGGGGGCCGCGTGCGAAAACCACTGGGGGGCCGCGGACGAACGCCGCCTCGCCCCCCAGCGGAGAACAGATCGCTAAGGAAACAGGGCTCCGGGATCGGGCCCGATGGGCCAGCGAGTCATCCCTTCCCGCGGATCCGCTGGGAAACCCGCGGGCATCCTCCAAGGGTGGGATCGTCAGGGCTCGCCGGCGCGCCTATAACATCCCTTCCAGCACCCGTTCCAGGGCCATGGTGTGGGCGCACGTCCCGCGGTGCTGGAAGAACTCGCAGTCACAGCTCCAGCTCCCCTCATGGTAGCGGACATGGTGGGTGTTGTTCTCGCCGCGGACCGTAACGGCGAAGGAGATGAAGTGGAAACGGTCCCGCTCCTCCGCATAGCGCCGCGCCTTCTCGATCTTGCCGATCAGCGCCGAATCCACCATCTGGACCTCCGGAAAGAGAGGGTCAGTGAACCACGCCTTCCGGGGCCTCCCTCGGCGTCCGGGTGAAAAACAAAACGGCACGCCAGCCTGTCGGCTGCGTGCCGTTTCGAACCTCCCCCCGCTGGTGGATCCCTACACGCAAGGGAAGCCCCCTTTCCCCGACTGCGTCATCCTCACCCCCAGTATAGGCGGATCGGAGGCCATTGTCAACGCGGCCGCCGGGCCGCTACTCCCCCCTCGCCGGCCTCCTCGGACCCCTCCGGATTGGGAAAAAATTCACAAAATGGGCGGGCAGGGATAGAATGGGGATATATCCTGACGAAAGGAGGGGGCGATGGGACGGCGCGCGAGGATCGGGCTGTTGCTCTTCATCGGGATGGTGGGGGCGATGGGGTGTCGGACGGCCCCGGGCGGCGCCGGCCCGATGCGGGTCCGCTTCGGCGCCCTGCCGATCCTGGACGTCCTGCCGGTGTATGTCGCCCAGGCGGAGGGCTACT
>JBEPYX010000259.1:0-3726 GCA_041641155.1 Thermoflexus sp. | reverse complement strand
AAGGCCCGCGCAGCCGATTTCCTCATCGATCGGTGGGCGCCAGGCCGCGACCGCCGCCCGCAGCAGGGCCCACTCCTGGGAGAGATAATACTCGGCCCAGCGCTGGGGATCCCCGCCGGCGGGGGGCTGGGGGAGCGGTCGCACTGCACTGCGGAACCGCACGGGGACTGCCCGGAAGCGGCCGGGGATGGCCTCGAAGGCGGCGCGCAGTCGCCCCCGACGCCCCTCCTCCCGGGATTCCGCCAGCGCGAGGATCAGGAGGGCGGCGGCCCGCTCAGGGCGCTGGGCGTAGCCGCCCAGGATATGGGCCACATACGGCGCATCCACCCCGAGGGCCTCCTTCCGGCGCGCGGCCTCCTCGATCACCTGCTCCGGCAGGGTCGGGCGAAGGTCTCGCAGGCATGCCACGGCCTCGGATCCCCGCCCGGCGCAGGCGAGGGCCGCAGGAGCCCAGGCCGACCAGGCCACGGGGAACGATTCCCCCCAGATCCGCTGGAGCGGGAGGTCGGCGAAGGGGGAGGCCGGCGCGGGAGAGGCGCGACATCCCACCAGCCCCCATAGGAGCGCGGCGACCATCCATCCCATCCCCGCGTGAGATCGCCCCAGGCACGACGGCATGAGCGTTCTCCTCTCCGATTCCTCCCTCGTCTACAACCTTTAAACCCATGACCGCTTCGGGTCGGGATCGCTTCCTAAAGCGGGGGCTGGGTCGTCTTCGGCGGGCAGCGCTCCGGAGCCACCGATGCAATACACCCGCAGGGGCATGGGGCATCTGGCGAACCTCGCAAATGCCCTGTCCTTCGCCTCGATCGTCACGAAGCCGCAGAGGCGGCGAGGCGCTCTCTTCTTATGATAACCCAAAGGCTTTTCCTTCGGCCCGATTCACAGGTTGGTAGTTCGGAAAGGTCCGCTGCCACGTCCGAGCATCCGAGGCCAGTTCGAGTATGATTATGGTGGTAGGCAACCTCCTTGGGAACGCGAGCTCTGAACGGCCGGCCGGGAGCGCCGAACCGCGCGGTCGTTGTGGAGGAAGGAGGCGCCAATGCAACCCTGGGCTTACCCGGTGGATCTTGCCGCGCTTCGCGCCCGCTGGCAGCAGTTCGTCACCGCACGCCAGTTGGATCCCGCCCTGGACCCGCTGGTGGCCGCCTCGTGGGCACGCTGCCTCCCCCGCCTGAACCCCTACGCCGCCCCCGTCCTCACCTGCCTAGATGAGCCGACGCTGGAACGTGTGCGGCTCACCCTCTTCGACCTGATCGCCACCGCCCGCCCCCTGATGGAGGATCTCCATCAATTCACCGAGGGCTCCGGGCTGGCGATCGCCCTCTTCGATGGGGCGGCCTGCGTGCTGGATGTCCTGGGGGACCCCGAGACGATGCGGGCGGCTGAGGCGGTGGGGCTCCGCCCAGGGGTGTATTGGAGCGAAGGCCATGTGGGCACCAACGCCTTCGCCCTCGCCCTCCTGGAGCGAACCCCCACCCAGGTGGTCGGGGCGGAGCACTTCGTCGCCCTCTACCACTCCTGGACCACCACGGCCGCCCCGATTTACGATCTGAACGGCCAGCCGTTGGGGGCGATCGGAGTGATGGCCCCGGCGGAACGGGCCCAACCGGACACCCTGGGGATGGTGATGGCCGCCGCCCGGGCCATCGAGAACCAGCTGCAGGCCGCGGCCAACCTGCAAGAGAACCACCAACTTCTAGCGGAGCTCCTGGCGATCCTCGAGGCCATGGATCAAGTCGTGCTGGTCCTGGACGCCCAGGGGCGGGTGGTGCGGCTGAACCGGACGGCCGCCAGCGTGCTCGGTTTGGATCCCTCCGGGATCCTGGGGCGCCCCTTGACCGACCACATCCGGCTCCCACCGGCTTTCCAGGACGGCCTGTCGGATCCCCAATTCCACCGGGAGGCGGAGGGCACCCTGATCGTGGATGGGGCCCCGCTGGAGGGCTGGCTGGGCCTCCACGCGGTGACCGAAGGGCGACGGCATCTGGGGTTCGTCCTCACGTTCCGCCGGAGCGAGCAGGTGCACCGGATGGTGGCCCGGCTGGTCGGAGCCCAAGCCCACATGACGCTGGCCGACATCCCAGGCCGCTCCCGAAGGATCCAGCAGGTCCGCCAGCAGGCGCGGGCAGCGGCTCGCACCAGCCTGCCCGTGCTCCTCCTGGGGGAGCCAGGGACCGGCAAAGGGGTCCTCGCCCGCGCCATCCACAACGCCAGCACCCGGGCCAGCGGGCCCTTCCTGGCAGTGTCCTGTCGGGCCATCCCACGCGAGCTGCTCGCCATGGAGCTGCTCGGGGTAGAGGGGGGAACGTTCCGGAACGGGCCGACGGAGGGACGGCCAGGCAAGTTCGAGCTGGCCCACGGCGGCACCCTCTACCTGGACGAGATCGAGGCCCTGCCGCTGGAGATCCAGGCCACGATCCTGCACATCTTGGAGACCGGGGAGGTGATGCGCCTGGGCGGCCTGCGGCCCATCCGGGTGGATGTGCGGCTGATCGCCTCGTCATCGGCCGACCTGGAGCGGCTGGTCGCGGAGGGACACTTCCGCGCCGATCTCTATCACCTCCTGGCCAGCACCGCCATCCATGTCCCCCCGCTGCGGGAGCGGCCGGAGGACATCCCCTTGATCACAGAGGCCGTGTTCCGACGCCTGCGCCGGGAATCCGGTCGGACCTACCGGATCACCGAAGCGGCCATGCAGCGGCTGAAGACATATCCCTGGCCGGGCAACGTCCGGGAGCTGGAGAACGTCCTCGAGCGGGCCGCGGCCTTGAGCGAGGACGGATGGATCGACCTCCCCCAGCTTCCGGAGCGGATCGTGCAGGGGCTGAACGTGGAGCGATCGGCGGAGGCCATCCGGCCGGTGGAGGAGCTGGAGCGGGAGGCCATTCTCCGGGCGGCGGCCCAGTATCACGGCCGCGTGGCCGCGATGGCCTCGGCCTTGGGCCTCAGCCGCACCACCATCTGGCGACGATTGAAGCGCTACGGCATCTCGCCCGCCGCGTTCCGGACCGGGCGGGACCACCGCCGTCGGGATCGCACGCGTTGACGCCAGCGATGCGAGGACGAGGAGGCGCCTCCGTGAACCGTGGCTTCCTCCTGCTGGTCCTGGGCGGCTATGTCCTTCTGGCGTGGGAGTTCGCATCCCGGACGCCGCCGTGGCAGGTGCCGGATGAGCCGGCCCACTACAACTACATTCGGTTCATCGCCGCTACCGGGCGATTGCCGATCTTACAACCCGGCGACTACGATCAGAACTACCTGAACGCCATCGTGTCCCGCCGCTTCCCCTCGGATCTCTCCGTTGATCGCCTGCGCTACGAGTTCCACCAGCCGCCCCTTTATTATCTGGGGATGGTCCCCATCTTCCGCCTCTTCGGAGGCGCCCTGCTGCCCCTCCGCCTGGCCACGGCTGCCCTCGGCTTGCTCCAGATTCTCCTGGCCTATGCAGCGGTGCGCCGCCTGTTCCCCGAGCAGCCGGCTTGGGCGGTGGGGACGGCAGCCGTTTTCGCCTTCCTCCCCCAGCACGTCGCCATGAACAGCGGCGTGAACAACGACGCCCTGGCCGAGGTGCTCATCCTGGGCCTGTGGGTTCGGATCGCCCAGGAGATCCAGGGCCATCGCCGCCGGGCTTGGATCGGGGGGCTCCTCCTCGGCGCCGGTTTCCTCACCAAGACCACGGTTTATCCGATGGCGCTGGTCGCCGTCCTCGCCGTCCTCGCCCGG
>JBEPYX010000258.1:0-3737 GCA_041641155.1 Thermoflexus sp. | reverse complement strand
CTGGACCCGTATGCTGCGCCTGGATTCCTTCGATGAGAACGCCGCCGCCGCCTTCATCGACGCCTTCCGCGGTCGAGGGCCCGAGCACCCCGTCCGGTGATCCCGCGCCCCGCCATTCATCGTTCACGAAACCCCATCTGGAGGAGGCGATGCGATGCGCGCGCAGTTCCTCCCCCATCCGGCGAGGGTTCCGTGGGAGCTGCCCGCGGAGGGCTGGCGGGAGGTGGCGCTCCCCCACCAGTGGGCCCGGGAGGGCCTGGAGGCGGAGGTGGGATGGTATCGCCTGGATCTGCCCGCGGCATCGGGCGAGCGGCGGTGGGCCCGCATCTACGCGGATTACTTCGGGGAGGCCTGGGCAGATCGGACGCCGCTGGGGGCTCACGAGGGCTACTTTGAGCCTTGGCTCCTGGAGCTGCCCCGCGAACCCCACACCCTCTGGTTACGGGTGGCGGCCCCCCGGGAGCCTTACGGGACCGTCTGGCCGCGCCTCAAGCGCCAGATCAAGGGCGTCTTCGGCCAGCACGACTGCCGCCCCGGTGGCGTCACCCCCCGCGGCCAGGAGCGGGGCACCGGCGGGCTATGGGGTGGGGTGACGGTGTTCGAGACCGGGCCGGTGACGTTGCTCCGCATGGGCTATTTCATTTTCCCACATCCCAATGGCTGGCGCTTGCGGGTGGACCTCGACCTCGATACCCGGCGGGCGGGCCAATGGGAGGTGCACCTCTCGCTCCGCCCCGAAAACTTCGCGGGGGAATCGTTCGCCACCGTCCGCACGGTGAGCCTGGAGGCGGGGCGGCAATCCGTCTCCTTGATCTGGGATCTCCCGGGTCTCCCGCGCTGGGAGATCGCCGAGCGAGGATTTCCCCATTTATACCGGCTGGAGGCAGCCCTGGGAGATTCGCACCTCGCTGTCCCCCTGGGCTTCCGCACCATCGCCCAGGACGGACCATGGTTTGTGTTGAACGGCCGCCGCGTCTTCTTGCGGGGCACCAACATCATTCCCACCCAGTGGCTGGCCGCCTACACCCCCGCGGACGCCGCGCAGGACGTCCGGCTGCTGAAGGAGGCGAACCTGAACGCGGTCCGGGTGCACGCCCACCTGACCCATCCGGCGTTCTATGACGCATGCGACCGGGAGGGGATCCTGGTGTGGCAGGACTTCCCCCTCCAGTGGGGCTACGCCGAGGATGAGGCCTTCGCTCAGGAGGCGGTGCGCCAAGCGCGGGCGATGGTGGAACAGTTCGGCGTCCACCCGTGCATCTTCCTGTGGTGCGCCCACAACGAGCCCACCCACAACCGCCACACCCTCGCCCCGGTGGTGGCCGCGGCCATCCGCGCCGCGGACCCCACGCGCCCGGTGAAGGAGGCCTCGGACTTCCGGGAGCACCCCTACCCCGGATGGTATTGGGGGCACATGCGGGATTTCCAGGCGCTGCCGGGGGCGCCGCTGCCGTCGGAGTTCGGCGCCCAGGCGCTGCCCCGCGCCGAACTGCTCCGCCGCGTCCTGGGGGAGGATGCCTGGCCGCCGAAGTGGGAAACCTGGATCTACCACAACTTCCAGCCGGAGCAGACCTTCCGCATCGCCGGCATCGAGATGGGGGAGAGCCTGGAGGCCTTCGTGGAGAACAGCCAGCGCTACCAGGCCCGGCTGATCGAGTTCGCGATCCACACCTACCGGCGGGCCAAAGGGCAGATCGTCGGCTACTTCCACTTTATGTTTGTGGAACCGTGGGAAGGGATCACCTGGGCCGTGGTGGATGTCGAGCGGGTCCCCAAGCTGGGGTATTTCGCCCTCCAGCAGGCCTCCAGCCCCGTGCTCGTCTCGATCGTCCCCTATGTGGAGCGAGCGGGGATCGGCCAGCCGCCTTTCCGGGAGATCTGGGTGATCTCGGACCTCGACCGCCCAGTCTCCTTGCGGGTGACTCTACACCTGGAAGGACCGGTGTCCCTCCCCCTGGGGGAGATGGCCGTGGACCTGGCCCCGCAGGAGGTCCGTTGTCTGATAAACGTCATGGAGCTCTTCGAGGTCCCGCTGGACCGCCGGGAGGCGCTGGGTGCGGCGGAGTCCATGTTGCGGCAGCTGCCGCCGGGCCGCTATCGGGTGATCGCCGAGGCCCACGAGGGGGAACGCCTCTGGTCCCGCCACGTGGTGGAGATCGAATACCTGGAACCGCTGGCCCGGGAGGAGGGTGGGTTCTGGTGAGCTGGGAGGGGCAAGCCTCGCGCCCGCTCCGCGGGGTTGACCCGATCGCCGGACGTGTGGATCCGCCGTGATCGAACGACGACCCGGATGGTTGAGGGAGTGGGGGGGACGAAGCCAGAACATCTGGCCCTTCATCGCCCTGGCCCCGCTCGATCTCTACAGCGGGATCAGCCCCCGTCGCAACCCCATCCGGACGGCTTCGGCGCGGTTGGTGGCGCCCAGTTTGCTGTAGATCGCCGAGAGGTGGAATTTCACGGTGTGCTCGCTGATCCCCAGCCGGGCAGCGATCTCTTTGTTGGCCAGGCCCTCCGCCAGCAGCCGCAACACCTCGATCTCCCGCGGGGTGAGCCGCTCCGTCGCCTCTTCTTCCCCTTGGGAAACGGGAACGGCGGGGTGCGGGGCGACGGGGGAGAGAAGGCCCGGCGCCCAGACGATCAGACCCTCCCGGAGCGCACGCGCCGCGGCCCGCAACGCTTCCCCTGAAGCCTGCAGGGGCAGCACGCCGTAAACCGGTAGGGACAGCGCCCGCACGGCGGCCGCCGATGCCAGGGTGTCCACCAGAAAGAGCACCGGCCGTCCCTCCCCCAGCGACCGCCATACCCGCCCCGCCGATCCCAACGGCACCGACCCCAGGACGGCGATCACCTCCTCGATGTCCAGCGAACGATCCAACTCCGCCGGCGAGGCCGCCTCCGCCACCACCTGGATCTCCCCCGTGGCCTCCAGCATCGCTCGCAAGCCCGCCCGCCAAGCCGGCACGGGGGCCACCACCGCGACCCGGATCATCCCCGGATCCTCCGCATCAGCGCTTCCGCCAGATCCGCCGGGATCGCCAGGCTTTGATCCCCGCCGACGACCATGGCACAGACGCCCACCACCCGCCCCTCCGCGTCCAGCAGGGGGCCGCCGGAATTCCCCGGGGCCAGCCGGGCATCCGTGCGCAGCAGACGAAGGGTCCCCCGTGGCCCCTCGGTTCGAACGACCACCCACCCGCTGAAGACCCCGAGGCGTACTGCATACCGCTCCCCCTCGGGATGGCCCACGGCCAGCACCCAGGACCCCACCGGCAGGGTGCTGGGGTCCCGGAAGGGGAGCGGCTGGCCGGTCCGACGGGGCAGGCACAGCACCGTCAGGTCGCTTTCCTCATCCACAACCACCGGTTCCGCCAGGAGCGTCTCCCCGGTCCACAGGGTCACCCACACGGCGGATGGGCGCCGGGCGGCTCCCAGGGCGAGCCCGTGGGCGCTGGTGAGAACGATCCCCGGCTCCCCGATGATGCCAGCCCCGAATCCCCCTCGGTCGTTCCACACCTGGACCACGCCGGGGATCACCGCATCCACCCAGGCGGCCATGGCCGCCGCCACCGCCGCCGGAACCCCCATCGCGCTTCCTCCTGCGCCCCTTGACGCTCCCCGATGACTACCGTCGTCGTCCGCCGGGTCTCACCGCGGAGCACCTCCACCTCCGCCGCCTGGCCCACGATCGCCCCCATGAGCCGGCCCTGGAGATCCTCAACCTCTTCCACCGGTTGCCC
>JBEPYX010000257.1:0-3750 GCA_041641155.1 Thermoflexus sp. | reverse complement strand
GCGTGGAAGCCCTGATGACCCCGGTGACCTATCTGGTGGTCGGTGCCCTGAAGCGCCTGGAGCAGGAGGATTACTACGACTATGACACCTCCTTTAACCCCTTCCGATTGGAGCTCGGGACCTGAGCCGGCGGATCTCCGCCCCGCGATCGTTCAAGACGCGATCACCGGACGGGTGCTGATGCTGGGCTGGATGAACGCGGAGGCCCTCCAGCGGACCCGAGAGACGGGGATGGTCCATTTCTGGAGCCGCTCCCGCGGGCGGCTGTGGCGGAAAGGGGAGACCTCGGGGAACATCCTCCGGGTGGTGGAGATCCGCCTGGATTGCGATGGGGACGCGCTGCTGATCCAGGCGATCCCCGCCGGGCCCACCTGCCACACCGGCCGGGCGAGCTGCTTCCATCGGGCGCCGGACGGCGGGGAGATCCCCCCTCCGCCCGGGGGGATGCTCCACCGGTTGGAGGAGGTGGTGCAGGACCGGCAACAGCGCCCCGTGGAGGGCTCCTACACGGCGCGGCTGCTGGCGGCCGGGCCCGACGAGATCGTGAAGAAGATCGGGGAGGAGGCCATCGAGGTGATGCTGGCCCTGCGCCATCAATCGGACCGGCGGTCCCTGGAGGAGGCGGCGGATCTTCTGTATATGCTGACCGTCGGGCTAGCCGCGCGGGGGCTGACCTGGGATGCAGTGCTGGAGGTCCTGGCGGAGCGGCGGGGGCTGGGGCGGATGGCTTCCCCACCGGACCCTGCTCCCCCGTCCGGTTAGCGGAGGCCGAGGCTCCGGGTTGCACCGGATGGAAGCCCCATGCGGAGCGAGGGAGTTCGCCATGGTCGAGATCTATCACTGGGAGCGCCTGGATGAAGCCACGCGCCGGCGCTTGCTGATGCGCGCCCGGGCGGACCTGAGCGAGGTCCTCCCGGAGGTCCGAGCCATCCTGGAGGATGTGCGGCGGCGGGGGGATGCCGCGGTCGCGGAGTATCTGCGGCGCTTCGACGGGGTGGACTGGCCGCCGGAGCGCTGGCGGGTCAGCCGGGAGGCGATGGCCGCCGCCTGGGAGGCGCTGCGCCCCGACGTCCGGGAGGCTCTGCGCCGGGAGGCGGAGGCGGTCCGCCGCTTCCACGAAGCGCAACGGGAGCGGCCGATCTGGCTGATGGAAACCGCCCCTGGCGTGATCGCTGGGCAGATCGTGCGCCCGTTGGATTCGGCCGGGCTCTACATCCCCGGAGGCCGGGCGGTTTACCCCACCATTGTCCACGCCTTGGGGATCCCTGCCTCGGTCGCCGGGGTGCGCCGCATCGTCGCCTGCACCCCCCCGGCTGGGCATCACCCCGCCGTGCTGGCGGCTGCGGACGCAGCTGGGGTAACAGACCTCTTCCTGGTCGGAGGGGTGGCCGCCATCGCGGCGATGGCCTATGGCACCGAGACCATCCCGAAGGTGGATAAGATCGTGGGGCCGGGGAACATCTACGTGCTGGCGGCCAAAGCCCTGGTGATGGAGGAAGTGGCCATTGATATGCTGGCTGGGCCGACCGAGGTGGTGGTGCTGGCCGATGAGACCGCGCGCCCGGACTGGGTGGCCGCTGAACTCTTGGCCCAGGCCGAGCATGACCCTCAGACCGCCTGCCTGCTGATCACCCCCGTCGAGGGGCTGGCCCAGGCGGTGCGGCAGGAGATCGAGCGCCAGGGCCCTGCCCTCCCCCGCTGGGCCACCGCCCGGCAGGCGCTGGCGACCTACGGGGGGCTGATCGTCACCGCCGATATGGAGACGGCCGTCGCGGTATGCAACATGTATGCGCCCGAGCATCTGGCGATCCACACGCGGGATCCCTGGGCGCTCCTCCCCCACATCCGCCACGCCGGATCCGTGTTCCTAGGCCCCTGGTCCGCCGTGGCGGCGGGGGATTACGCCACCGGCACCAACAACACCCTGCCCACCGGCGGCTGGGCCCGGGTCGCCTCCTCCGTCTCGGTGGATACTTTCGTGAAAAAGATCGAGGTGGAGGCGCTCACCGAGGACGGCTTGCGTTACCTGGCGCCGGTCATCACCACCCTGGCCGAGGTGGAAGGCCTCCACGCCCACGCCGCCTCCGTCCGGATCCGCTTCGGGGACCCACCCAGGCCCTCCCCCGCCCGACATGGGGAGCCTGTTTGACAGCTCCCCTTCAGGGAAGTTAAAATTTCATTGAAAGGGGCGGTAGCTCAACCGGCAGAGCAGCGGCCTTTTAAGCCGACGGTTGTGGGTTCGAGTCCCACCCGCCTCACTGGATGAAGCCTTCCGCGACGATCCCCTCGCGGAAGGCTTTTTGATTTGCGGGCGCCGGGTGGAAAATCTTTCTCCGGGTCCCGTCGGGGTCGGCCGGTGGGCAGCGTCCTTCCCCTCCCCAGACCTGGAGAACGATTGACGATCCTGATCCGAGGAGGAGACCGATGCCTCAGGGAGCGCTGGCGGAGAAACCCTTCGAGGGCCTGCGGCTGACCTTCGCCGAGGAGAGCACGATCACAGCCGTCTACCAGGTCCGCCGGGTCCTGGCCCACGAACAAAGCCCCCTCCAGGAGATCGCCATCCTCGAGCTGGAGCACTGGGGCAAGGCCCTGGTGTTAGATGGCGTGATCCAGTTCACCCAGCGCGACGAGTTCTTCTATCACGAATCCCTCGTCCATCCGGCGATGATGGCCCACCCGAACCCGCGCCGCGTGCTGGTGATCGGCGGCGGGGATGGTGGGGTGGCCCGCGAGGCCCTCCGATATCCCACCGTGGAGGAGGTGACCGTAGTGGAGGCGGACGGCCGGGTGGTGGAGCTGTGTCGGCAGTATATGCCGGAGTTCGCCTCCTCTTTCGACGACCCGCGGGTTCGCCTGATCATCGGCAACGGGCGGACGTTCCTCGAGGAACGGGGCGACCGCTACGATGTGATCCTGCTGGACTCCAACGATCCGCTGGCCGAATTGGCCCGCAGCCTGTTCGACCCCGCCTTCTTCCGGCTCTGTGCAGACCACCTGACGGAGGAGGGGATGCTGGCGCTTCACCTCTCGGAGTCGCTGTTCCGGGAGGGCTACCTGGGCTATGAAGCGCCGGCGGTGCGGGGCGCGTTGGGCCGGCTGTTTCAGTATGTGGAGACGATCCCCATACCCTACTCCACCTACCCGTGCAATTGGTGGAGCTTTATCGTCTGCTCGAAGGGGCTCGACCCCAAAGTGGCGCGCAACCCTCATGCCTTCCAGGGCCGATACTACGACCCCCGCTACCACGCGTGGCTTTTCGCCCCCTCCGAGTTCATCGAGCGCCTGGAGGCGCTTAAGGGGACTTTTTGAGAAGCCCGCCGGCCGGGGGACGCGCCAGATCGTTCCCGGCGGGGGCCCTTCGGGCCTGCCGCTCACCGTTCGGAGGGCGCGTCGGGCGATGCACCCTCCGAACGGTGATTTGCCTTTCGAAAGGCAGGCCTCCGGCCCGCCGCCGTCTCCATTGGACCTCGCGAAGGCCTTGTCTGTTTGGTTCTAAAAAAGCCACTTGTGGACGATCCCCTCGATCCGGACTACAATAAAGGGTCCGCTCGAGGGGATCGCCGGATTTCCCCTTTCGCCTCGCCTCCTCACCGCAGCGAGCGGGCATTTGGACGACCCGCTCGCTGGAGCTCCGAGGGAAGGGAAAGGGCAGGGTTGTTTTCCCCACGCATTGGTCTCGGAGGCCAATCATGTTTATGGATCCTGAATCCTGGGCGTGGCTGTATCGCGAGGACCGCATGGCGGAGAGCC
>JBEPYX010000256.1:0-3752 GCA_041641155.1 Thermoflexus sp. | reverse complement strand
CCCTCGCGGTCGAGGACCTGGCGACGGTGGTGGCCTTGGATGGCGCCACCCCACCGGAGGAGATGCGCCCGATCGTCGAGCGGCGGGAAGACCTGGCCGGCGGGCTGTTGCTCCTCGACGGCCAGGTTGCCCTGCATTGGCTCGATGAGCGCCTGCGGCGCCACGGCCTTATCTTCACGGACCTCGTCACCGCGGCCCGGGAGCACCCGGATCAGGTGGCTCCCCACCTGGGCGAGGTGGTCCGGGCGGGAGAAGGGTTCTTCGCAGCCATGAACGGCGCCTTCTGGCGCAACGGGATCTTCCTCTACGTGCCCCGGGACCTGGAGGTGTCCCTGCCGCTGCGGGCAGTCATCGGGCTGAAGAACGCCCCCACGGACTTCTCCCGCATCCTGATCGTGGTGGAGCCCGGCGCCCAGGTCACCTTCATCGACGAGCGGCTGGCCGATGACCGGGTGGGGGCAGCGTTCCACAACGGCACAGCAGAGATCCACCTGAAGGAAAATGCACGGCTCACGTATATCGCCCTTCAGAACTGGGGCCGCTATATGTGGAACTTCACCCATGAGCGGGCCTTCGTGGATCGCGACAGCACCCTCGAGTGGGTGGTGGTCGGGATGGGCGGGGGCGTCACCAAGACCTTCCTGGAGGTCGCCCTGATCGGCCGCGGGGCCACCGCCTATATGTCGGGGGTCTTCTTCTTCGACGGCCAGCAGCACGCTGACTACGACACCGAGCAGGACCACATCGCCCCTTACACCAAGAGCGACTTGCTGTATAAGGTGGCCCTTAAAGACCGGGCCCGCTCCGTCTGGCAGGGGATGATCCGGGCGCACCCGGGGGCCCAGAAGACCGACGCCTACCAAGCCAACCGCAACCTCATCCTCTCTCCACATGCCCGGGCCGATTCCATCCCGGGCCTGGAGATCATGGCCAACGACCTGCGGTGCACCCACGGCGCCACTGTAGGCCAGATCAACGAAGAGGAGCTGTTCTATTTGATGTCCCGCGGGCTCTCCCGGGCCGTCGCCACCCGCTTGATCGTCGAGGGGTTCTTCGCCCCGGTCCTGGACCGCATCCCGGTGCCCGACGTCCGACGCCAGGCGGATGCCATCATCCATCACAAGCTGGGCGTCCCTGCGGAAGAGGAGGAACTCTGAACTTCCAGCCCCCTCGCCCATCGGGAGGGGAAGCGCGCGATCGGATCGCTGGCGGCGCGAAAACCTGGGGAGGGCCGCATGAACTGCGTGGGGCCGCGAACCGAACTGGATCTCGAGCGCATCCGGGCCGATTTCCCGATCCTCCACCAGACGATCAATGGGAAACCCCTCGTCTTCCTGGACAGCGCGGCCAGCTCCCAGAAGCCGATCCCTGTGATCGAGGCGATGGACCGATACTATCGGACCACCCACGCGAACGTTCACCGGGGGGTCTACGCGCTGAGCGAACAGGCGACCGCCCTCTACGAGGAGGCCCGCCGCAAGATCGCCACCTTCATCGGCGCCGCCTCCCCCAAGGAGATCATCTTCACCCGAAACGCCACGGAGGCCATCAACCTGGTGGCCTATGCCTGGGCCCGCCCCTTCCTCCGCGAAGGCGATGAGATCCTCCTCACGGAGATGGAGCACCATAGCAACTTGGTCCCCTGGTTCCTGGTGGCCCAGGAGAAAGGGGTCCGCATCCGGTACATCCCGATCGACGAGGAAGGCCGCCTGCGGCTGGACCTCCTGGACACACTGATCACCGAGCGGACCCGCCTCGTGGCGGTGACGATGATGTCCAACGTGCTGGGGACCATCAACCCGCTCCAGCCGATCATCGAGAAGGCCCATGCGGCCGGGGCCGTCGTGCTGGTGGACGGCGCCCAGGGGGTGCCTCACCTTCCGGTGAATGTCCAGGCGCTGGGTTGCGACTTCCTGGCCTTCTCGGGCCACAAGATGTGCGGGCCCACCGGCATCGGCGTGCTGTGGGGGCGACGCGAGATCCTGGAGGCTATGCCCCCCTTCTTGGGCGGCGGCGATATGATCCGCCGGGTCACCTTCGAGGGGGCGGAGTGGAATGAGCTGCCCTATAAGTTCGAGGCGGGAACCCCGGCGATCGCCGAGGCGATCGGTTTGGGGGCGGCGGTGGACTACCTGTGCCGCATCGGCGTGGAGGCCATCCACCGCCACGAGCAGGCCCTGGCCGCTTACACCATGGAACGGCTGAGCGAAATCCCCGGTGTCCGGATCGTCGGCCCGCCCCCGGCCGAGCGGGGCGGCGTGGTGGCCTTCGCGATGGATCGGGTGCACCCCCACGACATCGCCACCATCCTGGACCGGGAGGGGATCTGCATCCGGGCGGGCCACCACTGCGCCATGCCTCTCCACGAGCGCTTGGGCCTGACCGCCACTGCCCGGGCGAGCTTTTATCTCTACAACACGCCGGAAGAGGTGGATCGGCTGATCGAGGGGCTGGAGGTGGTGCGGCGGACCTTCTATCGAGGGTGAACGCTCGCCTTATGCCGCCCGGCGCAATTCCACCGGCTCGCCCGATTCGGTGAGCAGCAGCGGCGGTCTATGGCCTCGGATGGCCTCGGCGGTGACGATGCAGCGGCGGATTTGGGGGTAGGAGGGGATCTCATACATCACGTCGACCAGCGTCCGCTCCAGGATCGACCGCAGGGCCCGCGCGCCCGTCCCCATGCGCAACGCCTCCTCCGCCGCCGCCTCCACAGCGTCCGGCGTGAAGACCAGCTCCACGTTGTCCAAGGCGAAGAGCCGCTGGAATTGCTTCACCAGGGCGTTGCGCGGCCGCGTGAGCACCGCCTTCAACGCCTCTCGATCCAACGGCTCCATCGGGATCACCACGGGCAACCGCCCCACCAGCTCGGGGATCAGCCCGAAGCGGATGAGGTCTTCGGGAGTAACCTGCTGCAACAGCTCGGCCTCAGAGAGCGCGGTCCGCCCCCGAACCCGGGCCTCGCCGGGGAAGCCGATGTGCCCGCGTAGCCTCAGGCGCTCGGCGATGATCTTCGAGAGCCCCTCGAAGGCGCCCCCGCAGATGAAGAGGATGTGGGTGGTGTCGATCTGGATGAACTCCTGGTGCGGATGCTTGCGGCCACCCTGGGGCGGGACGTTGGCGATCGTCCCCTCGATGATCTTGAGCAGCGCCTGCTGGACCCCCTCGCCGGAGACGTCGCGGGTGATGGAGGGGTTGTCGCCGGACTTACGGGCGATCTTGTCGATCTCATCGATGTAGACGATCCCCTTCTCCGCCCGCGCCACGTCGAAATCCGCGGCCTGGATCAGCCGCAGAAGGATGTTCTCCACATCCTCCCCCACATAGCCGGCCTCGGTGAGCGAGGTGGCGTCCGCGATGGCGAAGGGGACGTCGAGGAAGCGGGCCAGGGTGCGCGCCAGCAGGGTCTTCCCGCATCCGGTCGGACCGATGAGCAGGATGTTGCTCTTCTCGATCTCCACATCCTCCCACCGGCCCCGGCCGGCGATCCGCTTGTAGTGGTTGTAGACCGCCACCGAGAGGATCCGCTTGGCGTGCTCCTGGCCCACCACATACTGATCGAGGTAGGCATAGATCTCGCGGGGAGGGGGGAGGCGTCGGGAGGAGGCCGGGGAGGGACAGGCCTCCTGGCGCTCCCCCCGGAGCATACGGTAGCTGGCCTCTACACACTCTTCACAGATGTAAACCCCTTCCGGGCCCGCCACGAGCCGGCCCGTTTCATCGGGGTAGCGCCGACAGAAGGAGCAACGGGGCGC
>JBEPYX010000255.1:0-3765 GCA_041641155.1 Thermoflexus sp. | reverse complement strand
GACCCCCGAAGCCGAAGGAGTTGGACATCGCCACCCGCACGGGTTTCCGCCGGGCCGTGTTCGGCACATAGTCCAGATCGCAGTCTGGATCGGGGTGCTCGTAGTTGATGGTGGGCGGGATGATCCCATCGGTGATGGCCCGGACGCAGACGATGGCCTCCACCGCGCCGGCCGCCCCCAACAGGTGCCCGATCATGGACTTTGTGGAGGAGATAGGCACGTCGTAGGCCGCTTCTCCGAAGACCGCCTTGATGGCCTGGGTCTCGCTTTTGTCGTTGAGCGGCGTGCTCGTCCCATGGGCGTTGATGTAATCCACATCCCGCGGCGAGAGGCCGGCGTCGGCCAGGGCCCGACGCATCGCCAGGGCCGCCCCTTCCCCGTTCTCCAGCGGGGCGGTGATGTGATAGGCGTCCGCCGAGGCCCCATAGCCCGCCACCTCGGCGTAGATTCGAGCGCCCCGGGCCTGGGCGTGCTCCAGCCGCTCCAGGACCAGGATCCCAGCCCCCTCCCCTATCACGAAACCATCACGGGTGCGATCGAAGGGGCGGGAGGCGCGCTCCGGCTCCTCGTTCCGGGTCGAGATCGCCCCCATCACGTTGAAGGCCGCCACCGTAATGGGCAGGATGGCCGCCTCGGCCCCCCCAGCGATCACCACATCGGCATCCCCCCGCCGGATCAGGCGCATCGCCTCGCCGATCGCATTGGTCCCGCTGGCGCACGCGGTGACCACGGCCATGTTAGGCCCCCGGAATCCATAGGCGATGGCGATGAGGCCGGGAGCGGTATCCGCCAGCATCATCGGGACCATGAAGGGGCTGACCCGATCCGGCCCCCGGGTCATCAGGGTCTCCACGCCCTGGACCAGGGATCCGAGCCCGCCGATCCCAGTCCCCAAGATCACCCCCACCCGCTCGCGGTCCACGTGGGCGGGATCCAGTCGCGCGTCTTGGAGGGCCTGCTGGGTGGCCGCCAGGGCGAACTGGGCATAGCGGTCCATCCGGCGGGCCTCCTTGCGTCCGAACCATGCCTCGGGGTCAAACCCGCGAACCTCGGCGGCGATGCGGGTCTTCATCCCCGAGGCATCGAACAGGGTGATCGGCCCGACGGCCGATCGGCCGGCGACCACGTTCCGCCAGAACGTCTCCACATCGTTCCCCAGAGGCGTGATCGCCCCCATTCCCGTGATCACCACACGCGTCATCTCCCGTCCCCTCCCCGGATCTCAACCATTTGGAGACCACCGCACTCTTTTTCCGCAAGAAAAACATCCCCGATCCAACGAGGCGACGGCCTGTGACGTAATCTCAAAATGAGAAAACACCGCTCTTCCCGCTTTGTTACGCCCGACGGCCTGCGGGAGGCAAAGATAAGGCGGCTCACGCCCCGTTGTCCGAGGAGGCTTCCCGTCCCATCCGGCGCTCCGCAGCCGCGTGGAGCCCGGCCCATGCGCCTATCGACAGACCGATCAGGGCCATCCCCAAGCTAAGGGCCCGCTGAAGGAAGGTCGGAAGCGGGAAGAGGGTCAGGCGGTAGACCGGGCGCGCCGTGAACCGCAACCCATACCCGCCCGGGAGGGATCGCTCGATCGCCTGGCCGTCCGCCAGCGTCGGGAGTTCCTCCTGGTGGACCACCGCCCCTGTCCCCTCTTCGAAGACGGTCAGCGCCCGCCCGCCCCTCACCTGAAGGATCCAGTGGGCCTCGGGGATCGCGGCGAAGGATTCCCCCTCCGGGGATAGGTGCAGCAGCAGGCGGGGGGCTGGCGGGGCGTCCAGCGCCGCGCGCACGCTCAGCGGTCCAGAGGGACCCATCGCCTGCAGCTCCCAAACCGAGTGGCTGCGCTCGGCGATGATCCCATACGGCCCCAACCCCAGCGGGAGACGCGTGCGGAAGGCCGCCCGCCCGATCAGATCCCCCTGACGCCAGAGGGACAGGGTGCCCTCCTCCATGGCCAGCCAGAAGCCCTCCACGGTTCGCCCTTCCCCGGGGGCCAGGAGCACCGAACGAGGGGGCGGAAGGTAGCGGCCCAGGGCGCCGAGGCCCAGCGCGGACAGCATCAGGGCGAAGCCCAGCGCCGCCATGGGCCGTCGGGCCCGCCCGGCCTCGATCGCATGGGCCAGGAGGCCCCAGCCCAGGGCCGCCCAAAGCAGCCGCCAGCCAGGCGTCTCGCCGAGGGACCACAGGCCGAGGCGGTCCAGAGGATCGAAGAGGGGACCGAAGTGCCAACGAGCCCGCGCCGCCCAGATCCCATAGGCCGGATCGTCCGGGAGAGGAGCCTGGGTCGCCCAGGCCATCCAGAGGAAGCCCAGGGCCAGCAGAGAAACCGGGAGGGCGATCCCCCAGGGTCCGGCCAGCCACGCCCATCCCCGGGCCAGGAATGCGCGGAACGCCGCCCTCGAACGGGATCGAGGGAAGGGTCCCGACATCGGCAAGAGGCCCGGAGGGCCCTGCCGGATCGGATCCGTGGCGCGCTGTTCCGACATGGGGTTGCAACGCGGTGGAGAGCCACCTGCGGGATTCGAACCCGCGACCCCCCGCTTACGAGGCGGGTGCTCTTCCGGCTGAGCTAAGGTGGCATCCCTGAATCCCCAGCGGGTGACCTCAGTCTGAAATCTATTATAACGGAAATCTAGGAAGCCAGCAACCGCGCCGGCCAGGCGAAGGTCCCAAGGCCCGTGGATCCCCCTCCGAGCGATCTCAGGATGTCCGCTCACGGCCCTCCAGCCCCACGCCCATGGGATGTCAAATATCCTTGACATCATGACGTATATTCATTACAATCCGGTTGACTGACAAGCGATCGGAGCGAGGGATGGAAGGTCCGCGGCCTCGTTTGATCGTCCGCGTCCGGGAGCGGCGCCGGGCGGCTGGGCTCAGCCAGCAGCAGCTGGCCGAACGGGCGAGGCTGAGCCGCCAGGCGCTGGTTGCCATCGAAGCCGGGCGGCTCGTGCCGAGCGTCGCCGTAGCGCTGCGCTTGGCCCAGGCCCTAAACTGCCGCGTCGAGGACCTGTTCGCCCTGCCGGCGGCGCCGGTGCTGGAGGCGAAACTGGCGGACGGGGCACCCGCCCCCCGCCAGACGCCCTTCCGCGTGCGGCTGGCCCGGATCGGGGGCACCCTGGTGGCGTGGCCGCTCCAGGGCGAAGGGGAGGCCGCAGAAGGGATCGCGCGGGAGCGCCGGGGCGACCGTCTCCTCCTGGAGCCGTTGGTGGACCTCCGGATGCTCGAGCGGGGGCTTGTGCTCGTGGGCTGCGACCCCGCGCTGGGGCTGCTGGCCTCCCACCTGAGTCGCCGGCATCGTGATCTCCATGTCATCTGGGTGCCACTGGGGAGCCAGGCAGCGCTGCGGGCACTCGCGCGCGGCCAGGCGCATGTGGCCGGAACGCACCTGTGGGATCCGGAGTCCGGCGAATACAACCTGCCGGCGATCCGGCGGGAACTGGCCGGGCGGCCCGTCCTGGTGGTGACGCTTTCCCGCTGGGTCGAGGGGCTGGGACTGGCCCCGGGCAACCCCAAGGGGATTCGCGAGCTGGCCGACCTGGCGCGGCCGGATATCACCCTGGTGAACCGCGAGCCGGGCTCGGGAAGCCGGATCGTCCTGGAGGCCTTGCTCCAGCGGGAGGGGGTGCCGACGGAGCGCCTCCGCGGCTACGAGCGCGAGCTCCGCGGGCACCGGGCGGTGGCCGAGGCGATCGCCAACGGCCTGGCGGACGCGGGGCCGCTGGTGTGGCCAATGGCCCGGAGCTACGGCCTCGACTTCCTCCCGCTCCT
>JBEPYX010000254.1:0-3771 GCA_041641155.1 Thermoflexus sp. | reverse complement strand
CGCCGAGGACGCCAGCCACGGCATCGATCGAGAGTCGGTCGTGGCGGAGGAGGCGGCCCTCCGGGCGCGTGTCGCCTACGTCCTAGAGACCTACCGCCAGCCGGCCCTGGTGGAGGCGTTCATCGAGGGGCGCGAGTTCAACGTCGCCCTCTGGGGCGGGCGTGCGCTGGAGGTCCTTCCCCTGGCCGAGGTGGATTACTCCCGGATCCCGAATCCGTTGTGGCGGGTGTGTACCTTCGCCGCCAAATGGCTGCCGGGATCCGAGGAGTATGAGCTGACGCCGGTGCGGTGCCCGGCGGAGGTCGAGCCCGCCCTGGAGGCTCGCATCCGGGAGGTCGCGGTGCGGGCCTTCCGGGCGGTGCGCGGCCGGGATTATGGGCGGGTGGACATCCGGCTGCGCGGGGAGGTCCCGTATGTGCTGGAGGTGAACCCGAACCCCAGCCTGGCGCCGAACAGCGGGTTCGTCCGCGCAGCCCTGGCGGCCGGCTACTCCTACACCGCGCTGGCCGAGCGGTTGATCCGCATGGCCTGGGAACGGCGCGGCCGGCGCAGGGAGATCCTCCACCCTCAACCCCTTCCGACGGTGGGCGCCGATGTCGCCTATTCGATGGCCCCGAGCGGATGAGGCGGGGGCGATCCGGAGGCTGGCTGAGCGCTGCCGCGTGTTCCGACCGGAGGAGATCGAGATCCTCCTGGACATCTTTCGCGAGGCGATGGAGAAGGGGTTTGAGGGGAGCGGATATTACTTCCGCGTCTGGGCCGATGGGGAGGAGCTGGTGGGGTTGATCTGCTACGGGCGGAGGCCGTTGACCCGCTGGACGTGGGATCTCTACTGGCTGCTGGTGGATCCCCGGGCGCAGCGGCGGGGGATCGGCACCGCCCTCCTCCAGGCGATGGAGGAGCAGATCGAGCAGGAAGGGGGGCGCTGGATCGTGGTGGAGACGGCGACCACCCCCGCGTATGCGCCAGCCCGTCGCTTTTACGAACGCCACGGATTCCGCCTCTTGGCCGTGGTGGAGGATTTCTACGACGCGGGGGAGGGGCTGGCGCTCTATCTCAAGGGCCTCGACCCGCCGCAGCGACCGGGAGCCCCCCAGGCGGCCGGGGCCCGGGTGCAGGAGGTGGAGTGATGCGGCGGCATCCGTCGAATCCGAGGACCCCGCGCCGTGTCGTTCTCTTATACAACATCGATGGCGCGTGGCCTCCGGAGGATCAGGCGTATGCCCGGGAGTGCGCACGCAGATTACAAGAGGGATTGCAGGATCACGGCGTGGTGGTGCACCCGGTGGAGATCCGTCGGGATGTGCTGGGCCCGCTGGTGGGCTACGATCCAAGGGAGTGGGTGGTGTTCAACTGGTGTGAGGCGCTGGAGGGGGATCCCTATGGGGAGCCCCGCGTCGCCCGGGCGCTGGATTCCGCCGGCTTCCTATACACGGGCTCCGGCCCGTGGGCCCTGACGGCCACGGGGAACAAGGCCCTGATGAAGGCCTTCCTCACCCTGAACGGCATCCCCACCCCGCCCTGGCGGGTCTGCCACCGGCTCCAGGATCTCGAGGGGTGGACCGATTTTCCGGCGATCGTGAAGCCGGCCCGGGAGCACGGCAGCGTGGGGATCACCCCGGAGGCGGTGGTCAGCTCCCCATCGGCGCTGCGGGCGCGGGTGGAGTATGTGCTGGAAGCGCTGCGCCAGCCCGCCCTGGTGGAGGCCTTCATCCCAGGTCGCGAGCTGAACGTCAGCCTGTGGGGGAACGGGGATCCGGAGCCCCTGCCCATCTCGGAGATTCTCTTCGATGGCCTACCCGAAGAGGAGCAGATCGTGGATCAATCCGCCAAGTGGGATCGCCTGAGCGAACGCTATCAGCGGACGGTCCCTGTGGTCCCGGCCCCGCTGGACGAGTGGACGGAGGCGGAGGTGGTGCACGTGGCGACCATGGCCTATCGGGCGCTGCGGGTTCGGGATTACGGACGGATCGATATCCGGCTGGCCCCGGATGGGACGCCGTACGTCATTGATGTGAACCCGAACCCCGATATCTCCCCGGACGCCGGGTTCGTTCGATCGGCCGCGGCGGCCGGCTACGATTACGGGCGCATGGCGGCCCACATCCTGCGGATCGCCGTCGCCCGCCGCTCGCGGCGCATCCCCACTCCCACTCCGCTCCCCCGCGTGCGCGCCTGAGCCCGCGCCCCCGAACGGAGGATGACCGGGCGGCGGAGGCCATCCGCCGCGGCCTCCATCGCCCCGCCGGGCATCCGGGGCCATACGCTCCTCCAAGCGGCTTGTTCTCTTCGAAAACGGCCTGGTATAATGGAGAACGTCGAAGGGCAGGGCGGGGATGGCCCCCTGCCGTTTCTACGTTCGGATGCGCCCCGAGTGAAGATCCTCGCGCGCTCGTCCTCGGGGTTGCCGGATGGGAGATCATCGCCGGTTGGGAGAGGGGAGCCATGGCGACGGTCGGGCCGACCTACCTGACGCCGGAGGGCAAGCGACAGCTGGAGGAGGAGCTGGAATACCTGCGCACGGTCAAGCGCCGGGAGATCGCTGAGCGCCTGCGCTTCGCCATCCAGCAGGGCGATCTCTCGGAGAACGCGGACTACCACGCGGCCAAAGAGGAGCAGGCCTTCATCGAGGGCCGGATCCGCACCCTGGAGGCGATCCTCAACAACGCTATCGTGATCGAGCCCCAGCCGGCCCCGGACGGCCGCGTGCGCTTGGGATCCCGGGTCACCGTCGCGGAGGACGGCGGCCCGCTGGAGACGTATATCCTGGTGGGGCCCGCGGAGGCGGACCCCACGCAGGGGAAGATCTCTTACGAGTCGCCGCTGGGGCAGGCGCTGCTGGGCCGGGCGCCGGGCGAGGTGGTCACCGTGGAGGCCCCGGTTGGTGTCCTGATCTTCCGTATCCTCTCGGTGGAATGACCCGCCGTCGGGATCCGCCAACTCCTCGATCCCCCGGAATGCCTCCCGCTATGGGATTGCTTCACGGGACTCCCCGGGCGAACCGGATGCGGGCCGATGGCTGGGGAAGCGTCGGAGAGGGAGGAGATCCGCGATGGAGACCGCCCTGCGGTTCGGCACCGTGGGCAGCCCCCTGTCGACCCCCCCGCGCCCGGGGGGGACCATCGGCGGCTTGCAGCGCATCCGCGAGCTGGGCTTAGAGGCGCTGGAGCTGGCCTGGGTGCGCAGCGTCCGGGTCTCCGAGGAGACATGCCGTCAGATCCGCGAGACCGCCCAGGGGCTGGGGATCGCCCTCAGCGTCCATGCCCCGTATTTCATCAATCTCAACGCGAAGGACCGGGCCGGCTACCGGGCGAGCCGGGAGCGCCTGATGGCGGCGGCGCGGGCCGGCTACTGGGCGGGGGCGCGGGACATCGTCTTCCACCCGGGGTCCTATCAGGGCGCCCGGCCGGAGCGGGCCTATGAGACCGTGCGCCGCCGCCTGCAGGAGATCGTGGAGGAGCTTCGGGAGGAAGGGGTGGAGGTCATCCTGCGCCCCGAGACTATGGGGAAATCTGCCCTCTTCGGCACCCTGGACGAGGTGATCCAGCTCGCCCGGGACGTCCCGGGGGTGCTCCCGTGCATCGATTTCGCCCATCTCCACGCGCGGGCGGGGGATGGATCGTTCAACTCGTATGAGGAGTTCGCGGACGCCCTGCGCCGGGTGGGGGCAGGGCTGGGTCCCCGGGGGCTCGGGGCGCTCCACATCCACGTCTCGGGCATCGCCTACACCCAGAAAGGGGAGCGCCATCACCTGAACCTTCAGGAGTCCGA
>JBEPYX010000253.1:0-3772 GCA_041641155.1 Thermoflexus sp. | reverse complement strand
GCCCTGCAGATCGAGCTGGTGCCGGACCTGGAGGAGCTTTACGCCCGGGCCGACATCCTCAGCCTCCACGTCCCCCTCACCCGGGAGACCTATCATCTGATCGACCGCAAGGCGTTTGAGAAGATGAAGCCCGGGGTCTACCTGGTGAACACCGCCCGGGGGGCCGTGGTGGATGAGGAGGCGCTGCTTGAGGCGCTGAACGCGGGGCGCGTGGCCGGGGCCGCGTTGGACACCTTCAGCGAGGAGCCCCCCCGCTCCCCGACCCTGCAGGCCCTGATCGCCCACGAGCGGGTGGTGGCCGTGCCCCACCTGGGCGGCAGCACCCGGGAGGCCCAGCGCCTGATCAGCCGCCAGATCGTGCAACAGGTCCTGGACGCCCTGCGAGGGCGGGATTTCCGGAACGTGGTGAACCTGCCCTTCCCCGAGGGGGCGGATTATCGGACCCTGGCGCCGTTCATGCGCCTCGCCGAGGTGATCGGCCGCCTGCAGATGCAGCTGATCCGTGGGCGCATCCATCGGGCGGAGATCGATGTGCGGGGGGAGGAGCTGCGGGCCGTCCTCCGCCCGCTGGGGGTAGCCCTCCTGAAAGGCCTGCTCACTCCTATCCTGGGGGACGAGGTGACCTTCGTCAACGCGCCGATGCTGGCCCAGGAGCGGGGGATCCAGATCGTGGAGGCCGCCCAGCCGATCCTCGGCGCCTACGCCCAGGCCATCGCCTGCCGCGTCCTTTCCACGAAAGAGTCCCGGCTGATCGTCGGCGCCCTGTTCGCCGGGGAACCCCGCATCGTCCAGGTGGACGATCTCCCGATGGAGGCCCTGCCCCGGGGAGCGGTGCTGGTCATGCGTAGCCGGGACGTGCCCGGGGTGATCGGCCGGGTGGGAACCCTCCTGGGCCAGCACGGGATCAACATCGCGGAGTGGCGCCTGGGGCGCGACCGACCGGGCGGCACCGCCCTCTCCTTCATCAACCTGGATACCCCCGCTCCCCCAGCGGTGCTGGACGCCCTGCGGGCGATGCCTGAGATCGAGGATGTGCGGCAGGCGTTCCTTCCGGAGACGTTTGGATGACCTTCGTCGTTCCAGGTGGGGGATGAGGACCGAAGCCCGCCGAAGGCGGACCCAGAATCCTGAAACACCTCATGGAGGGGAAGGAGCCGACGATGTGGCGCCCGGAGGATCGGAGCCTGATCACGGATCTCTATGAGCTGACCATGGCCCAGGCCTACTGGGCCCATGGTGTGACCGGGCAGGCGACGTTCAGCCTGTTCGTGCGGGAGCTTCCACCGGAGCGCGGGTTCCTGGTGGCCGCTGGGCTGGAGGACGTGCTCCGCTTCCTGGAGGATCTCCGCTTCCCGCCCGACGCCCTGGCCTACCTGGAGTCCACAGGGATCTTCTCCCGGCCATTCCTGGAGGCGCTGGCCGCCCTCCGTTTCACCGGGGAGGTCTGGGCAGTCCCCGAGGGTACCGTGGTGTTCGCCAACGAGCCCATCTTGGAGATCACCGCGCCCATCATCCAGGCCCAGATCGTGGAGACCTACGTCATCAACCAGGTCCACTTGCAGACGATGATCGCCACCAAGGCGGCGCGCTGCGTGATCGCTGCCCGCGGGCGAGGGGTGGTGGATTTCGCCCTGCGGCGGACCCACGGGATCGACGCGGGCCTGAAGGTGGCCCGCTGTTCCTACATGGTCGGCTTTCAAGCCACCAGCAACGTCCTGGCCGGGAAGATCTACCGGATCCCCATCACCGGGACGATGGCCCACTCCTTCATCATGGCCTTCCCCAGCGAGGAGGACGCCTTCCGAGCCTTCGCCGAAACTTTCCCGGAGCGCGCCATTTTCCTGATCGACACCTATGACACCCTGGAGGGCGCCCGTCGAGCTGCGCAGGTGGCCCTGGAGATGAAGCAGAAAGGCCATCGCCTCCTCGGCGTCCGGCTGGACAGCGGGGACCTGCTCGCCCTCAGCCGCGAGGTGCGCCGCATCTTGGACGAGGCGGGGCTCCCAGAGGTGCGGATCCTGGCCAGCGGGGGGCTGGATGAGTACCGCATCGATGAGCTGATGCGCGCCGGCGCGCCCATCGACGCCTTCGGCGTGGGGACGCGGATGGGAGTCTCGGAGGACTGGCCGTGGCTGGACATGGCCTACAAGCTGGTTGCCTATGAGGACCGCCCGGCGTTGAAGCTGAGCCCGGGCAAAGCCTCCCTCCCCGGCCCGAAGCAGGTCTTCCGGTTCTACGATGCGGCGGGCCGGATGCGCGAGGACGTCCTAGCCCTCCGGGGGGAACACATCGAGGGCGGCACGCCGCTCCTGGAGAAGGTGATGGAGGAAGGGCGCCTCCTGCGGCCCCTCCCCACCCTGGCCGAGATCCGCGAGCGGTTCCAGGAGGAGCTCCGACGGCTGCCGGAGCCGTATCAGGCGCTGCGGGATGCCCCCCGCTACCCCGTGCGCCTCAGCCCGGCCCTGGAGGCCCTGGCCCACACCCTGGCCACTCAGCGCGGGGAATTGGGGGAAAGCTGATCGCCGAAGGGGCAAGCGGTGCGCGGCCCCATCGGAGGTGCGCCCCTACCGAGAGCGCACCTCGGTTTGTGCCCATTCCTCGAACAGCGTGACCAGGGCGGAGTGATCCAACTCGCCCTGGCCCCGGGTGACCATGGCCCCCAGCCATTCGTGGACCAGGGCCGTGAGCGGCAAGCTGGCCCCCACCGCGCGGCCCAGCCCCAGAGCGATGCGCAGGTCTTTATGGTGCAGGCGGATCCGGAACCCCGGCCGGAAGTTCCGCTCCAGGATCCGCTGGCCGTGGACCTCCAGGACGCGGCTCCCGGCGAAGCCTCCCAACAACGCCTCCCGCACCCTCCCCGGATCCACCCCCGCCTTGGCCGCCAGGGCCAGCGCCTCGCTGATCGCCGCGATGGTGAGCGCCACCACCACCTGGTTGGCCGCCTTGGTCACCTGCCCCGCCCCCGAGCCGCCCATATAGATGATGTTCCGGCCCATCGCCTGGAAGATGGGGAGACACCGCTCGAAGACGGCTGCGTCGCCCCCGACCATGATCGAGAGCGTTCCCTGGATGGCACCGATCTCCCCGCCTGAGACGGGGGCGTCGAGCATCGCGATGCCCTGCTCCGCCGCCCGGGCTGCCAGGCGGCGCGCGGCCATGGGGTCGATGGTGCTCATGTCGATCACGATCAGCCCCGGCCGTCCGCCCGCGAAGACCCCGTCCGGCCCCGCCAGCACCTGCTCCACCTCCGGCGTGTCCGGCAGCATGGTGATCACCACATCGCTGCGCTCAGCCACCTCGCGGGGGGATCCGGCCATCTCCGCCCCCTCCGCCGCCAGCTCCTCCATCGGCGGGCGGCTGCGGTTGTAGACCACAAGGGGATACCCGGCCTTCAACAGATTGCGGGCCATGGGCTTCCCCATCACCCCCAAGCCGATGAACCCGATGCGTTCCATGGTCAGGCCTCTGGATCAGGATGTGCGCGGTGAACCAGCCAGGCAGCCACCGCTTCGGAAATGGATTCCATCCACCCGACAGCGGCGGGTTCCGAGATCTGCCGCTCAGAGGCGAAGATCCGCCACGGCGGCCTCGTGCCGCCTGCCCGGCGGCAGCCACTGCAGGGATTCCTCAGTCCCTCCCAGCGGCGTATATTCCAGCCCGATATAGCCCGCATACCCCAGCGATTCCAACGCCCCCAGCACGCGGCCCCACGCGATCTCGCCCGTCCCCGGCTGGTGGCGGCCCGGGGGATCTGCGATCTGGATGTGCCCGA
>JBEPYX010000252.1:0-3778 GCA_041641155.1 Thermoflexus sp. | reverse complement strand
GGTTCCCCTCGGTGATGAACCCCATCGCCCGGGCCCGCTCCAGAAGGCGAGGGACCGCGCTGTCCACGGCGATGGCCTCCTCGATGGCTGCGTTCTCCCGCTCCAGGGCGGCGCGGGTCTCGCTCAGCTGCTGGACGATCTGGCCCTGCTCCACCGCCGCGGTGGAGAGCAAGGTGAACAGCATGAAGAAGGCCGTCAGGAACATCAACCCACCGGCCACCACCAGCAAGATGCGTCGCCGCCGGCTCATCCCAGACGCTCCGCGATGCGTAGGCGGGCGCTGCGGGCCCGCGGGTTGATCCGAACTTCCTCCTCGGAGGGCCGGATGGGCTTGCGCGTGATCAGGCGCAGGCTCGCCCGGTGCCCACAGGTGCAAACCGGGACCTCCAGCGGGCAGAGGCAATCTCGGGACTCCCGCTGGAAAAACGACTTCACGATGCGGTCCTCCAGGGAATGAAAGGCGATAACCGCCAGCCGCCCCCCTGGCTTCAAGAGGGAGACCGCTTGGGGGAGGGCCTGTTCCAGCGCCTGGAGCTCCTCGTTCACCGCGATGCGCAACGCCAGGAACGTCCGCGTAGCCGGATGTTGATCTTCCCGCCCCCGGCCCACCACCCGCGCGATCAACTCGGCCAGCTCTGTCGTGGTTCGGATCGGCCGGTTCCGCACAATGGCCCGCGCGATCCGACGGGCGAACCGCTCCTCTCCATAGCGCCGGATCACCTCCGCCAGCTGCTTCTCCGGCCATCGGTTCACGATCTCCGCCGCTGGGATCCCGTGCCCAGGGTCGTAGCGCATGTCCAGCGGGCCTTCGATCTGGAAGCTGAACCCCCGATGGGGATCGGCCAGCTGCCACGAGGAGAGCCCCAGATCGAACAGGATCCCATCGACCTCCAGGAAATCGTAACGCACCGCGATCCGCCGCAGCTCCGCGTAAGAGCCGTGGACCAGGGCGACCCGCTCGCCGAAGGGGCGCAGGCGCTCCCGCGCCCGCTCCAGCACCTCGGGATCCCGATCGATCCCCAACAGCCGGCCGTCCGGGGCGGAGCGCTCCAGGATGGCCGCCGCGTGGCCACCTCCGCCTACGGTGGCATCGATGTAGACCCCGCCCGGTTGAACGTTCAAGCCCTCCAGCACCTCGCGGAGCAGAACCGGGATGTGCATGGCCGTAGCCGCTAAATCTCCAGACGCATCCAGTGCTCTGGCGGGATCCGCCCGTTCTGAAAGCGCTCCAGGATCTCCTGCCAAGCGGAGGGGGACCAGATCTCCAGGTAGGTGTGGACCCCGACGATGACGGCCTGGCCTTCCAGGCCGGCGTAGGCGCGCAGGGAGGCCGGGATCAGGATCCGGCCCTGCTCATCGGGGACCACGTCGAAGGCTCCGCCGAAGAAGAACCGGCGCCACTCCCGCGCCTCCGGGGCGGTGAGAGGCAACTGGCGGATCCGCTCCGCCACCCGCTGCCATTCGGCAAGCGTGAACAGACACAAACACGGCTCGATGCCCTTCGTGAGCACCGCCCCTCCCGCGAAGAAAGGACGATAGCGCGCCGGGAGGAACAGCCGCCCCTTCGCATCGATGCCATGCCGATACTCCCCCAGGAACATCGGGAGGTCCCCTGGGAGAACCACTGGCTGCGCCCGCTCAGCCCGCCGCCCTCTCGATCCCACCACTCTCCCCCACTTCACACCACTCTATGCCTCCATTATATGAATTCACCCTGTCGGGACAAGGGGTTTGGAAATTCTTAACGCGCCGGTTGGGTAATGTGGGGATCAGCGCCGCCACGGCCGGGCCGGGCAGCGCCCCAGGGGCGTGGATCGTATCGTTTCAGGCCACGCGGCAGCGGGTCGCGCCGTTCGAAGGGCGGTGGAGCCATCCCGGCGGATGGGGCCTCTGAGGCCTCCCGCGGATAGTGCTCCCGAAGAACGCCCGTCCCAGCGGTTTCGTTCTCCATCGCTTTGCGCTACAATCGAACCGATCGGCGATCCCGAAATGCCCGGAGGAGGACATCGTGCTGGCGGTCTACCTGAATCGAGGGCTGGAGGTCCGACCGGATTACCCCACGCCTTCGCCGCCCCCCGGCGAGGCCCGCGTCCGGGTGAAGATCGCCGGGATCTGCAACACCGATCTGGAATTGATGCGCGGCTACCTCAACTTCCAGGGCGTCCCCGGCCACGAATTCGTCGGGATCGTGGAGGAAGCCCCAGATCATCCGGAATGGGTCGGCAAGCGGGTGGTCGGCGAGATCAACGCTGCCTGCGGGATCTGCCCCACCTGCCGCGCCGGTCGCCCCACGCATTGCCCGTATCGCACCACCCTCGGGATCGCCGGCCGCGACGGGGCGTTCGCGGAATATCTGCTCCTGCCGGTGGCCAACCTCCACGAGGTCCCCCCCGAGGTCCCGGATGAGGCCGCGGTGTTCGTCGAGCCCCTCGCCGCCGCCCTGGAGATCCTTCAACAGATCCACATCCATCCCACCGACCGGGTCGTGGTGCTGGGGGACGGCAAGCTCGGCCAGCTGGTCGCCCAGGTCCTGCAGCTCACCGGGTGCGATCTGCTGGTCGTCGGGCGGAACCGGAACAAGCTGGACCTCCTGGCCCGGCGTGGCATCCCCACCGCCGAGGCCGACGCGGTGCGCGGGCTCGCCGCCGATGTGGTGGTGGAATGCACCGGCTCGCCGGAGGGCTTCCACCTGGCCCGCCAATGGGTGCGCCCCCGGGGGACCCTCGTGCTGAAAAGCACCTATCACGGCACGGTGGAGGCGAACCTGACCATGGTCGCCGTGGATGAGGTCACGATCATCGGCTCCCGATGCGGGCCCTTCCCGCCGGCCCTCCGCCTCCTCCGGCAGGGGCTCGTGGACGTGCTGCCCCTGATCCATGCCCGCTATCCCTTGCACGAAGCCGCCCAGGCCTTCGAGCACGCCGCCCGCAAGGGCGTGCTGAAAGTCCTGCTGGACGTGTCCCCATGATCCCGTCGATTGGATGGGAGAGCGTCCAAAGCGGGGGGATCCGCTTCTACCGCTTCCGCGATCCTCCTTGGGGCCACCTCTCCCATGGTTTCCTCACCCGCAGAGGAGGGGTGAGCGCCCCGCCGTTCGCTTCCCTGAACCTGAGCCACTCCGTCGGGGACGATCCGGCGGCGGTGGCAGAGAACCTGCGCCGCGCCTTCGCCGCCATCGGCCTGCAGGCGGCGGAGACCGTCACCGCGTGGCTGATTCACGGGAACGCGGTAGCTTGCGTGGACGGCCGCCATGGGGGGAAGGTCCTGGAAGGCGTAGACGGCCTCATCACGGCGGAGCGGGGCCTCGCGCTGTTCATGCGCTTCGCCGACTGCCTCCCGGTCCTGCTGGCCGAGCCGACCCTCCCGGCCGTGGGCTTGCTCCATGTCGGGTGGAGGGGGCTGGCGGCCGGGATCCTCGAGGCCGCCCTGGAGGCATTCGAGGCCGTCCTAGGGCGCCCTGCCTCCACCCTGTATGCCGCCCTCGGCCCGGGGATCGGGGGATGCTGTTATGCAGTAGGGCCGGAGGTTGTGGAGGCGCTGCGGCCCCGCCTCGGGGGAGCGCTCCCCCTCCATCGGATCAACGGCGCATGGCACCTCGACCTGCCTGGGGCGGTGCGTCAGCACCTCTCCCACCTGGGCGTTCCCCGGGTGATCGCGGCTGGGGTGTGCACCGCCTGCCATCGGGACGAATGGTATTCCCACCGAGCGGAGAGCGGGAGGACTGGACGCTTTGGGGCTTGGATCCGAAACCCCTGAGGGGATCGTCCCTCAGGCGCCG
>JBEPYX010000251.1:0-3798 GCA_041641155.1 Thermoflexus sp. | reverse complement strand
AGGTGAACGACGATCACCGCCCGCGTCCGGGAGGTGATGCGCCGTTCCACTGCCTCCGGATCTAGGTTCAGGGTGTCCGGCCGGATGTCGGCGAACACGGCGCGGGCGCCGAGGAACAGGATCACGTTGGCAGTGGCGGCGAAGGTGAAGGGCGTGGTGATCACCTCATCCCCCGGGCCGATCCCCAGGGCCATCAGGGCCAAGAGCAAAGCGGCAGTCCCGTTCGAGACCGCGATCGCGAACGGGGCGCCTGTCCATTCAGCGAAACGCTCCTCGAACTCCAGCCCCCGCTCCCCCTGGGCCAGCCGACCGGAGTCCAGTACCTCCAGAAGGGCCTGACGGGTTTCCTCATCGAACATCGGGCGGGCCATGGGGATTTTCACGGTTGCCCTCGGAGGAGCCAGGATTGCTCGGACCGCAGGGTCCGCAGATGGCACCACTGTCCTCTCCTCGGTGATCTGGTTCTGGTCTCCACGGTAACCGTGAGGGGTTGGGAGGCTGTAAGCAGGGGGTTAGAAGGCGGTAGCCCGGCGGGGACGCGGCGGAGCCCTCGGTCGGAGTGGCCTCTCCATGCGGGTTGGCGAGGCGATGGGAACCTGGCCCGGATTTCTAACCGAACCCTCTTAGGAATCTAACGGCGGGGGGTTACAATCTTCTGAAGATCCCAGAGGCTTCGAGTGGGGGAGGGATGGGTTCCAGGGCGACCTTGATGGGAGCGGTTTCGGCTCGGGGAATGGATCTGAGCGCCGAAAGCGGAGGAAATGAATGAAGATTCTCATGGTGCTCCCCTATCCGCCTTCCCGAATCCGGGTCCGTCCCCACGGCTTCCTCCAGGCCCTGGCGCGGCGAGGCCATCGGATCCGCGTGCTGGCGGTTCAGCCCCCGGAAGACCGCGACGCAGCGCTGGAGCCGTTGGCGCGTCTAGGGGTGGAGATCGTTCGGTTCCCCCTCTCCCGCGGGCGCACGCTCTGGAACGCCATCCGCGCCGGAATGCGCGGGGAGCCTCTGCAGGCTGGTTATGCGGATCATCCAGAGTTACGGGAAGCCCTGCGCCGCAGCCTCCGGGAGCCATGGGACGTGGTGCACGTCGAGCATCTCCGGGGCGCCCGGTTCGCTGAGGAGGTCCCTCCCGATCGGCTGGTCTTCGACGCGGTGGACAGCATCACGCGGCTCTTCGAGCAGGCGCGGACCCTGGCGCCGACCGCGCGGATGCGGTGGCTGGCGCGGCTGGAGCTCGAGCGGACGCGGCGGTTCGAGGCCCGTTGGCTCTCCGCCTTCCCCCGCATCGTGGTGACCTCGCGGGAGGATGCGGCGGCCCTGCGCCATCTGGCTCCCGATGGCCGGGCGGTGCTGGCCGTCATCCCGAACGGCGTGGACCTGGAGTTCTTCCGCCCGCAGCCCATGGCGCGGGAGCCCGCGGTGTTGATCTTCACCGGGAAGATGAGTTATCACGCCAACGTGGCGGCGGCCCTGGATCTGATCGAGGAGATCATGCCCCGGATCTGGGAGCGACGACCGGAGACACAAGTGTGGATCGTCGGCCGGAACCCTCCCTCGCTCCTGCGCCGGGCGGCCCGCGACCCCCGGGTCCGAGTGATCGGGACCGTCCCCGATCTCCGGCCGTATCTGGCCCAAGCCACCCTGGCGGTGTGTCCGTTGCGGTATGCGGTGGGGATCCCGAATAAGGTCCTAGAGGCCCTGGCGATGGGGACGCCGGTGGTGGCCACCCCTCCCGTGTTGGGGGGCCTTCAGGCGGTCCCAGGTCGGGACCTGGTGGTGGCGGAGGGCCCGGCGGCCTTCGCGGAGGCGGTGATGCGGTTGCTCGACAGCCCCTCGGAGCGGGCGGCCCTGGGCGCGGCCGGCCGGGCCTATGTGGAGGCGTGCCACCGCTGGGACGCCATCGCGGAGCAGCTCGAGGCGGTCTACTCCGGTTGTCCCTCAGGGTAAGGGCGGACGGTTGTTCCGTTTTCGTGGGAAGGCACGGCGCCCCAGCGGACGACCCGTTCGATCCGGATCCAGATGACGGGAGGGCGACGGGCCCGGAGCCCCATCGCATGGAACGAGGACGATCACTCCCCTCATCATCTGGGCGATGAGGGGATGCGGCGAGCCCTGGCCCCCTGGCCGCCGTATGCCGGGTTGGTGGACTTCCATCTGCTGCAGAAGCACCTGGACGAGCGGGGGTCCTGAGCGCTTCGGCGACCGTCGGATCCCCACTCTGAAAGGAGGGGCAGCCGTGATCAAAGTCAAACGGGTCTACGATCCGGTGGAGCCGGACGACGGGAAGCGGTTCCTGGTGGAGCGGCTGTGGCCGCGGGGGATCCAGAAGGAAGCCCTGGCGATGGAGGGCTGGCGGAAGGAGGTCGCCCCCAGCGACCGGCTGCGGCGCTGGTTTGGCCATGACCCCAAGAAGTGGGAGGAATTCCGCCGCCGATATTTCGCGGAGCTGGAGGCCCGACCGGAGGCGTGGCGGCCGTTGCTCGAAGCCGCCCGCGCCGGCAACGTAACGCTCCTGTTCAGCGCCCGGGACACCGCCCACAACAACGCGGTGGCCCTTCGGGAGTTCCTGGAGGGGAAGCTGAGGGGCGCTTCGGGATAGGGGCGGGGGCGCTTTCTCCTTCCCCGCTTCGCCTGGCCATCGCTTCTCGGGAGGATCTCCACCGGGCGAAGGATGCTCACCATCCGTTGAGGGGAAGGATCAACCGCACCACCCGCTCGTAGAAGAGGTAATCCCACGCCCACCCTGAGAGGACCACCAGTCGGTTCCGCATGCCGATCAGGCGCATCAGGTGCACCCCCAGCCACAACAGCCAGGCGGGAAAGCCGGTGAAGGCGCGTCCGAACACATAGGCTACGGCGGCGTTCCGCCCCAACGTGACCAACGTGCCCGGATCCCGGTATCGGAACGGTTGGGGCGGGCGGCCCCGCAGGGCGCGCAGGATGTTCTGGGCGGCCTGCACCCCTTGCTGGATCGCCACCGGGGCTACCATCGGCAACTTCCCCGAGCCCTCCGGAAGGGCCAGATCGCCGACCCCATAGATCTCCGGATGGCCTGGAACCTGCAGGGTAGGGCTCACCGGCACCCGCCCGCCCGGGCCGACAGGGAGCCCCAGGGCCCCGCCGAGGGGGTTCCCCCGTACGCCCGCCGTCCACACCACGGTCCCCGTCTCGATGAACACACCATCCTTCAGGCGCACGCGCCCCGGATCCACCGCTTCCACCGGGGCTCGGCAGCGGACCTCCACGCCCAGCCGACGGAGGCGGGCGGCGGCGTAGGCGCGGAGCGCCTCGGGAAGGCCGGGCAGCAACCCCTCCGTTGCCTCCAGGAGGAGCACTTGGACCTCGCGGAAATCCATGGTGGGGAAGTCCCTTCGGAGAGGGCGGGCGATCAGCTCGGCCAGCGCCCCGGCGAACTCCACCCCGGTCGGTCCGCCGCCGACGATGGTGAAGGTGAGCATCCGGCGCCGCATGAGCGGATCTGGCTCCCGGACGGCCCGCTCGAAGGCGGTGAGGATGTGGTTGCGCAGGCGGATCGCCTGATCCAGGTTCTTCAGAAAGAAGGCGTGCTCGACGACCCCGGGAACTCCAAAGGTGTGCTCCACGCTCCCGGGGGCCAGGATCAGGAAATCGTAGGGGATCGGCGAGCCGTCGGTCTCCAGGCGGCGGGCCTCCAGGTCAATCCCTCGGACCTCGGCCATCTCGAACCCGACGTTGGGGAACCGGCGCAGGAGACCCCGGATGGGGAAGGCAATCGCCTCCGGCTCGATCTCGGCGGCGGCCACCTGATAGAGCAGGGGG
>JBEPYX010000250.1:0-3805 GCA_041641155.1 Thermoflexus sp. | reverse complement strand
TGGACGAACCCTTCACCGGCCTCGACGTCGTCGGGCTGGATCAGGCGCGGGAGGCGCTCCGGGAGCTGGCGGATCAAGGCCGCGCGGTGGTGGTGGCGTTGCATGATCCGGCGACGGCGGACTTCGCTCACCGGGTGGTGGTGCTCGTGGGCGGCCGCCTGGTGGCCGAGGGCGCCCCGGAGACCCTGCGGGGGGAGGCGCTCGAGGCATTGTATCGGGCCCGCGTTGACCCACCGGCTCCGATGGGGACAGTGCGGGTCCGGATCCGACTCTCCCGGATTCCCTCCGCGGACGCCGGGGGGGCAGCCGCTGCGCCTCCGTCGCCCCTCTGGGCCTCCCCCGGGAGGGCGTCCCACAGGAGCGGGCGATGGCTTCGCCTGGTAGGGGCGGTGCTGTGGAAGGATCTGCGGATCGAGGGACGGGCGCGGGAGACGCTGGCGCCCCTGCTGACCCTGGCCGGGTTGAGCCTGTTTCTGTTCGGGGCGGCCTTCGAACTGCGCCCCGAGTGGGCCCACTCCTTTGTGCCGGTTTTCCTCTGGATGCTCCTCCTGTTCGCCGGCAGCTTGGGGGTGGGGCGGATGATGGCCTCGGAGATCGACCGAGGGACATGGGAGGGGCTGTTGATGGCGCCGGGGGATCGGGGCTTGCTGTTCGGGGGCAAGGCTCTTGTCCACGGGCTGCTGCTGGGGCTGGTTATCGTCCTTTCCCTGGCCGCCATCGGGGTGTTCTTCAACCTCTCCCTCTGGGATCCGCGGATCCTTCTGCTTCTGGCTCTCGGGGCGGCCGGGCTGGCTGGGGTGACCACCATCCTGGCGGCGATGGCGATGGCCACCCGGGCCCGCGAGCTGTTGCTGCCGATCCTGCTGTTCCCGGTGGCGGCCCCGCTGCTGATCGCGGGGATCCAGGGCACCCGAGCCGTCCTGGAGACGGATCCGATGGGGTGGGGGACGTGGGTGCAGATCCTGCTCGCCTACGATCTTCTGCTGTTCACGGTCACCGGGCTGGCCTTCGAGGAAGTAGTCGGCGCGTAGGGGGGCTGAGGGCCGCGCGCCGGTCGGATCGGGCGGCGCGAACGCCGCCCCTCGGTCACCCAGTCAGTGCCCGAAGAGCCCGGCTGGGGGTGCAGGTTCTGACACAGGAGGTCTCTATGCGGACGTGGGAACGAATCTGGATCGGGGCCACCATCGCCCTGATGGCCCTGGCGACCCTGGCGGTCTTCCTCTACGCGCCGCGCGAGGCGAAGATGGGCGACGTGCAGCGGATCTTCTACTTCCACGTCGGCACCGCTTGGTCCGGCTTCCTCGCCTTCGCGGTGGCCCTGGTCGGGTCGGTCCTCTATCTGCGGACGCGGTCGCCGCGCTGGGATCAGCTCAGCCACGCGGCCGTGGAGGTCGGCTTGGTATTATTGACCATGGCGATCGTCGCCGGCTCCCTCTGGGCGCGGCCGGTCTGGAACACGTGGTGGACGTGGGATCCGCGGCTGACCACTACGACGATCACGTGGGTGGTGTATCTGGCGTATCTGCTCCTGCGGGGCGCGGTGGAGAACCCGGAGGTCCGCGCCCGGTTCGCGGCGGTGTACGCCACAGTGGCCTTCGTGACCGTGCCCATTACGTATCTCTCGGCCCGGCTGCTGCGCACCATCCATCCCATCGTGCTCGGCCCGAGCGTCTCCGCCGAGGCCCAAGGGCAGTTCGGCCTGACGCCGCGCATGGCGCACACCATGGCCCTCAGCGTGGTGGCCTGGACGCTGCTCTTCAGCGTGCTCCTCTGGATGCGCTACCGCATCCAGAGGGCCCAGGAGGCGTTGGAGGCGATGGAGGCCGCAGGGGAATGAGGGCGGGAGGGCCGCCGGGCGGTTCGGGATCCTGGGAACTGGAGCGATGGCGATGGGATATCTGGTGGCAGCTTACCTGATGTTCTGGGGGGTGACGTTTCTGTATCTCCTCTCCCTCCTGCGCCGGCAGCGGGCGCTGGAGGAGCGACTCGCCCGCATGCAGGCGCGGCTGGACCCCGCGCATCGGGAGGGGGATGATGGGTCCGAATGAGGGGATGACGCCGGCTCTCCGCTGGCGCGCCTTCTCCCATGCCCTGGCCTTCGTGCTGGGGTTCTCCGTCGTGTTCGTCTTCGCCTGGGGCGGGGCGGCGACGCTCCTCGGCCGGCTCTTCTTCAACGGGCGGGACCTCCTGGCGGCCATGGGGGGGACGGTGGTGTTCCTGATGGGCCTGGCGATCCTGGGGGTGCGGGTTCCGCTCATCACCCGCTGGGTCCTCTCCGAGTGGCGCCTGCATCCCCGCGGCATCGGCCCCGCAGGCTACCTCGCTTCCGGGCTGATGGGCGTCTTCTTCGCCGCCGGGTGGACCCCATGCATCGGCCCCACGCTGGGGGCGATCCTCACCCTGACGTTTCAGCAGGAGACGGCGGGCCAGGCCCTGGGGCTGCTGGCGGCCTACGCCGCCGGCTTGGGCGTTCCCTTCCTAGCGCTGGGGCTGCTGCTCGACCGGGCCCTGGCGGGCCTGGGGTGGGCGCGCCGGCATCTGGCCGCCTTCCACACCGCCACCGGGGCCCTGCTGCTGTTCATCGGCGGGATGGTGTTGCTGGATGTGCTGCCGCGCCTCCTCCCGGTCCCGAACCCGCCGCTCTGGATCCCCACCTTCACGAACCTGCGGATCTGGGCCGCCCAGCTGGGCCTGTTCCTCGACGTGGGGCCGGGGGCTGGCCTGGGCTACCCGGTCGCCTTCCTCGCCGGCCTCCTTTCCTTCTTTTCACCGTGCGTCCTCCCCTTGGTCCCCGCTTACCTGGGCTATCTCAGCGGACGTAGCCTGGGAGGGGCCTATGCGTAACTGGATCCTCGTGGGACTGCTGGCGGCCCTGGCGGTCGCCTGCCAGGGGCCTGTGGGGGAACGCCCGGCGTCCTTGTCCAGCCCCCCAGCCTTCGGGAGGCTGACCTCGGGGATCCCAGCCCCAGACTTCACCCTGGAGCGGCTGGACGGGGGGTCGGTGCGGCTGTGGGAGCTGCGGGGGAAGGTGGTGCTGCTGAACTTCTGGGCCACGTGGTGCGAGCCGTGCCGGAGGGAGATGCCGCTGCTGGCCGAGATCTACCGGATGTATCACCCCCAGGGCGTGGAGGTCCTGGGGGTGAACCTCACCTCCCAGGACGATCTCGCGGAGGTGCGACGGTTCGTCGCAGCCTTCGACCTGCCGTTCCCCATCCTTCTGGACCACAACGGGCGGGTGGAACGGGCTTATGGCCTCTTCGGGGTCCCCACCACGGTCTTCATCGATCGGGAAGGGATCATCCAGCGGGTGGTCATGGGGGTGCTGAAGAGCCGCGCGGACGTCGAGGGAACCCTCCGCCCGCTTCTCGGCCCATAAGGGATAAGGGGCACGCGGCCCCGAGGGGCGTTCCGCCGGGCGGGTGGGGATCTTCGCGACCGCAGATCGCTTGATCGGAGCGCATCGGATGAAGACGTTGATCATGCTGCACGATGGGCTCAGCCGGACCATCCTGTTCTTCACCTTAGTGTGCGCGCTGTGGGGGTTCTGGCGTGCTCTGCGCGGGGAGGGCGTTCGGGGAGATTTCTGGGGGGCGCTCTGGATCCTGGAAGGGGTGATCCTCCTCCAGGGGCTCCTGGGCCTGGGGATGGTCCTGATGCGGCTCTGGCCCGCCCGCGGCGGTCTGCACTTCCTGTATGGGATCGTCCTGGCTCTGGTCCTTCCCATGGTTTACGCCTACACCCGCGGCCGCGACGGGCGTCGGGAGCAGCTGCTGTACAGCATCGCCTTGATGATCATGGTCGGCCT
>JBEPYX010000249.1:0-3808 GCA_041641155.1 Thermoflexus sp. | reverse complement strand
CCCTGGCCGCCGAGGACCAGCACCGGGCTGTTGGCCCGGAAGGCGTTGGCCACCCCGGTGACGCTGTCCGTGACCCCGGGGCCGGCGGTGACCACGGCCACGCCGGGCCGGCCGGTGAGGCGGGCCCAGGCGTCGGCCGCGTGGACCGCTGCCTGCTCGTGGCGGACGTCGATGATGCGGATCCCCTCATCCAGACATCCATCGTAGATGGGCAGGATGTGGCCGCCGCAGAGGGTGAAGATCACCTCCACGCCGGCCGCCTTCAGCGCCTTGGCCACCAGCCGCCCCCCGTGCACGTTCGACATCGCCCACCTCCTGGCGATCCATCGCTCCGGGCTCTATGTTGGCGGGAAACACGCGGCGAGGCAAGGAGGAGGCATCCCTGCATCGAAGCGCCGCCTCGAGTGGATACGAGCAGGCAGCCCAGCCGGGGAACGTGTCCCTCAAGCCCGAATCGCTTTCTTCGATCGTCGTTGACATCAGTTTTAGGATTACCTAAAATTGATACAAGGCATTCCTGATCTCTGCTAGCCCATCGGGCTCGCCGCCGCGCGAGAGGAGAGGCGACGATGGGAGGTCGAGGGCAGAGCATAAGGCGGATCGGATGGGGGCTCCTTCTGGGGTTGGGGCTCTGGGGGCTGATCGCCTGCGCGCCGGCCGCGCGCCGGGCCGCGGCCGCGGAGCTGGCCCAGCGCCGCATCCGCGTGGTAGCCACCACCACCCTGGTCGCCGATCTGGTCCGCCAGATCGGCGGCGATCGGGTGGAGGTGGTCGCCCTGATGGGGCCCGGCGTGGATCCCCATCTCTACAAGGCCCGGGAGAGCGACGTCTGGAAGCTGATGCGGGCGGACCTCATCGTCTACCATGGCCTGCACCTCGAGGCCCGCATGGGGGATGTCCTGGCCGGGATGGCCCGCTGGGTCCCGGTGGTGGCAGTAGGCGAGGCGATCCCCCCCAAATCGCTCCGTTATCCCTCCGGGGAGAAGACCCCCGACCCCCACATCTGGTTCGACGTCCGCCTCTGGAGCCGCGCGGCGGAGCCGGTGGCCCGGGCGCTGAGCGATCTGGATCCGGCCCACGCCGCCCTTTACGCCGCGCGCCTGGCCACCTATCAGCGGGAGCTGGCAGCCCTGGACGCATGGATCCGCGCCGAGGTGGCTCGGATCCCCCCCGCGCAGCGGGTGCTGGTCACTTCCCACGACGCGTTCGGGTATTTCGGCCGGGCCTACGGGTTCGAGGTGCGAGGGCTGCTGGGGATCAGCACGGCCTCCGAGGCGGGCCTGGCCGATGTGCAGGCCCTCGCCGATTTCCTCGCCCGGCGGCGGATCCAGGCGATCTTCGTGGAGACCAGCGTCCCCACCCGCTACCTGGAGGCGGTGCAGGAGGCCGTGCGCGCCCGGGGGTGGTCCGTGCGGGTGAGCGGGCCGCTCTTCTCCGACGCCCTGGGCGACCCCGATTCGCCGGAGGGCACGTATATCGGGATGATCCGCTACAACGTCCGGACAATCGTCCAGGCGCTGCAGGGGAAATGAGCCAATGACCAAGTTCCCGCTGGTCATCCCAGAACCCATTGCGCGGACGGAAGTCCCGGCGATCGAGGTCGCGGACCTCACGGTGATGTATGGCGAGCGCCCCGCGCTCTGGGACATCGATTGGCAGGTCCCCACCGGGGTCCTGATGGCCGTGGTGGGCCCGAACGGGGCCGGGAAGACCACCCTCCTCCGGGCGGTCCTGGGCTTGGTCCGCCCGGTCTCCGGCTCCATCACGGTCTTCGGACGCCCGCCGGCCGAGGTCCGGCGATGGATCGCCTACGTCCCTCAGCGGACCGCGGTGGATTGGGATTTCCCGGCCACCGTGCTGGACGTTGTGTTGATGGGCCGATATGGCCATCTGGGATGGCTCCGCCGCCCGGGGGCGCAGGATCGGGCGCGGGCGCTGGAGGCCCTCGCCCAGGTGGGGATGGACCATCTGGCCCACCGCCAGATCGGCCAGCTCTCCGTGGGCCAGCAGCAGCGGGTCTTCGTCGCCCGGGCCCTGGCCCAGGACGCGTGGCTTTACTTGATGGACGAGCCCTTTGCGGGGGTGGATGCGGCCACCGAGCAAGCCTTGATCCAAGTGCTCCAGCGCCTGAAGGCTGCCGGGCGCACCGTGATCGTGGTGCACCATGATCTCCAGACGGTCCCCCTCTACTTCGACTGGGTGACCCTGCTGAACGTGCGCTGCGTGGCCTGCGGGCCGGTGGCGGAGGTGTTCACGGTGGACTCCCTACGCCAAACCTATGGGGAGCGGGCACTGTTCCTCGCGTGAGGTCGATGGAGGAGGCCGACGGTGCTGAGCGGATGGATGGACCCCACGTTCCGTCTCGTCGCCCTGGGCACCGCCCTGATCGGAGCCGTCGGGGGGATCCTGGGGACCTTCGCGCTGCTTCGCCGTCAGAGCCTGCTGGGGGACGCCATGAGCCATGCGGCCTTGCCCGGGATCGTCCTCGCCTTCCTGTTGACCGGAAGCCGGGACCTTCCTGTGCTGCTCGTCGGGGCCTCCCTCAGCGCATGGCTCGGCGCGCTGCTCACGGTCCTGATCCCCCGCCGCTCCCGCATCCGGCCGGACGCGGCCCTGGGGGTGGTGCTGTCCGTCTTCTTCGGGCTCGGGATCGTGCTGCTGACCGTCGCCCAGCGGCGGCCCACGGCGGCCCAGGCGGGTCTGGAGCGCTTCCTGTTCGGGCAGGCGGCCACGGTGCTCCAACGGGACGTGGAGGTGATCGCCGTGGCGGCCGCCCTCATCCTCCTGCTGCTCCTCCTCTTTTGGAAGGAATTCAAGGTCCTGGCCTTCGACCCGGCCTTCGCCGCCGCCCTCGGCCTCCCGGTGGCCGCCCTGGACCTTCTGCTCACTACCTTAATCGTCCTAGCGATCGCCCTGGGGCTCCAGGCGGTGGGGGTGGTGTTGATGAGCGCGGTGCTGGTGGCCCCGGCGACCGCCGCCCGCCAGTGGACGGATCGGCTGGAGCGGATGGCGATCCTGGCCGGGGGGCTCGGGGCGCTCTCCGGGCTCCTGGGGACCTGGCTCAGCGGCCGGATCGGCCGGCTCCCGACCGGCCCGATGATCGCGCTGTGCGGGTCCGGGATCGCCCTGCTCTCGCTGCTGATCGCGCCGCGGCGCGGCCTGGTGTGGACGCTACGGCGACAAGGAGGGAGGAGCCGTGTGGGCTCCGCAGGTTGAGATCATGCTGGTCGCGGTCCTGGCCGGGGCGGCGTGCGCGCTGCCCGGCACCTTCCTGGTCTTGCGCCGCATGGCCCTGGTCGGGGACGCCATCAGCCACGCCATCCTGTTGGGGATTGTGGTGACCTTCCTGATCATCCGGGATCTGCGCTCCCCCTGGCTGCTCATCGGCGCGGCGGGGACCGGGGTGCTCACCGCCTTGGCCGTGGATGCGCTGCGGCAGACAGGCCGGGTGAAGGAGGACGCGGCCATCGGCCTCGTGTTCCCCGCCCTGTTCAGCCTGGGGGTGGTGGGAATCGCCCAGGGCGTGGGGAGCATCCACCTCGACCTCGACGCCGTCCTCCTGGGGGAGCTGGCCTTCGCACCCTTCGATCGGCTGACGTGGCGGGGATGGGATCTGGGGCCGCGGGGGGCCTGGGAGATGGGCACGCTGCTGCTGCTGAACGCGGCCCTCATCCTGGCCCTCTACAAGGAGGTAACCCTCGCGACCTTCGACCCCGACCTGGCGGCGATCCTCGGCTTCCGGCCGGCCGCGCTCCATTACCTGCTGATGGCCATGACCGCCCTGACCGTGGTGGCCGCCTTCGACGTG
>JBEPYX010000248.1:0-3809 GCA_041641155.1 Thermoflexus sp. | reverse complement strand
TACAGATAACCTGCCCCAGGCCGGGGCGCTGGCGATGGCGCTGATCGCCATCACGGCCACCGGGCTGGCCCGGCTGAGCTGGGGCGCTCGCTTTCTGGCCCGGAGGAGGATATGATCCGCGGGGGCGGTCCCGCTCAATGGGGTGATCGCAGTGCCGGCAGCATACGCGCTGAACCGGGCGGGGTCGGGTTGGGGGCAGCGGTTGCGGGAAGGAGGGGTCGGCACAGCCCTCCTCCAGGCATTCACCCGTCCTCCTCCGGCGCTGACCGGGACGATCGGGATGGTCATTATCGCCCATGCGATCCTGGGCTTCCTGTTCATGTTCCGCATCGTCCTGGCCTCCTTTCAGACTATCGACGAGCGCACCCTCAGCGAGGCGGTGGCCCGCCTGGAGGCAACCTTTTGGCCACGGATGCGTTATGTGCGGATCCCGAATGGGATGCCCGGCATCCTCCCCGGAGCCTTGCTGGTGTTCGCTATCCGCATGGGGGAGTTCGGGGTTACCTCGATGGTCACCGGGTTCACCGCTCAGACCCTGCCCCTGCGCCGCTTCCAGCCGATCCGAAACGACATGCGAATCGCCTCGGCGATCACCGCTCTTCTGATCTATGTCGCATTCTCATCCTCCGCGTTGATGACCTATCTGGGCGCCTGCGTGCTTCGTGAGTTCCTCTAGGAAAGAAAAAAGGAGGTGGGAGATGCTCCGGAAGGCAATGGGTCTGTTGATCATCGCGGCTTTGTTCGGCGCGTGGCTGATGGGCTGCCGCCCTGCCGCCCCGGGTCCCATTACGCTGACGATCATCATGGAGCAGGTCCCCGACACGGACGTGATCCGCAAGATGCTCCCGGATTTCGAGCGGGAGAACCCCGGCATCAAGGTGGTCATCGACGCGATGCCCTACGATGCTATGCGCGACAAGATCCTGGCCTCATTCATGGCTCCCAAGGCGACTTACGATGTGATCATCGTGGACAACCCGTGGATGGATGAGTTTGTGGCTGGGAATTTCCTGGAGCCTCTGGATGAGCGAATCAAAGCGATCCCGGATTACGATTTCGAGGACTTCGTGCGTCCGGTGCGGGAGATCGGGGTGGTGGGCGGTAAGATCTACGGCATCCCCTTCTATAACTACGCCGTAGGACTGATTGTGCGCCAGGATCTCTTCAACGATCCAGCTTATCAGGATGCTTACCAAAAGAGGTACATGAAGTCGTTGGCTCCGCCTACCACCCTGGAGGATTACGTCCGCATCGCTCAGTTCTTCAAGGAGCAGAGCGGTGGGAAGATATATGGGGTGGCGATGCAGCCTCAGCGCGGCTATAAGATCTTTGAGGAGTGGAAGAATTGGCTATATGCGGCGGGCGGCGATCTGCTGGATGAGCAGGGTCATGTGATCATCGATCGGCCCGAGGCGGTGCGGGCCCTCGAGCTCTATATCACGATGTATAAGACGGCGGCCCCACCGAATTCCTTGAACTGGGGTTTCGATGAGGCCCTGCGGAGCATGGCAGCCGGCGAGGCGGCCATGATGATGAGCTACAACTGGATGTTGCCGACCCTGAACAACCCGCAGGGTCCAGCGGGTGCCCTGGCCGGCAAGTTTGCCCTCTACGAAGTCCCCGGCGGCAAGGCGGTGCTCGGGGCCTGGCACTGGGCTATCCCCCGGAACGCGCCGAACAAGGATGCTTCTTGGCGTTTCATCTCCTGGATCACCTCCAAACGTATGGAGAAGCAACGGGTGATTCTGGGCGGCGCGCCGGTGCGGGTAAGCGCGATGAAAGACCCCGAGGTCTGGCAGAAGGGCTTTGGGCAGAGCTATTACGAGACGGTGCTGAAGATCCTGGAGGACGCGGAGCCGCTGGCCCGTGGTCCGAAGGCGGAGGAGATCATCCAGGTGGTGGGCACCGAGCTGAATGCGGCAGTGGCTGGGGAGAAAACCGCGGAGCAGGCGTTGAAGGATGCTGCCGCCCAGGTTCGCCGCATCCTGGGCCGGTGAGTTGGAGCGCCGGGGGAGGCCATCGGAGCCGCCTTCCCCGGCCTCTCCCCCCTTCAGGATTTCAGGAGGCCGTATGGCGCGTCAGGATCGACGGTTGGGTCGCTGGATGGTTCTGCCTCTGATCCTATTGCTGGTGGCCGTCCAAGGCTATCCGATGGCCTTCGCGGTCTACATCTCAGCGCACGATTACCGGCTCACGGCCCTGAATGAGGTCCGCTGGGTTGGGCTGGAGCAATATCGGGGGCTGCTGGGGAATCCCTCCTATTGGACCGCTATGCGGAACACTCTGGTTTTCGTATTCGGGGCGGTAGGGCTGGAACTTCTTTTGGGTTTCCTCTTGGCTTATCTGCTTTGGCGGCCGGCGCCGGCTCAGAACCTCTTCCGCGCGATTCTGCTGACACCGATGTTTGTCACCCCCATCGCTATCGGCCTGATGTTCCGGTTTCTGCTGAACGATCAGCTCGGGATCATCCCGGCCTGGTTACGAACCATAGGGGTGGAGATCGATTGGTTTGGACCCAACCTGGCGCTCTTTTCCCTGATCCTGATTGATGTGTGGCAGTGGACGCCGCTGATGGTGCTGCTGCTGCTGGCCGGGCTAGAGGCCCTGCCAGTGGAGCCCTTTGAGGCCGCGCGAGTGGACGGCGCATCAGAGCTTCAAATGATTCGGTATTTGGTCCTTCCGCTGATCCGCCCGGTGATGCTGGCAGCGATCCTGATCCGGATGCTGGATGCGTTTCGTGTATTTGAATATGTATACGCTATCACGAGGGGAGGGCCAGGAGAGCGCACCGAAACGATTCTGTTCCATATTTACCGGGTTGGCTTTCTTTACTTCCGATTGGGCGAGGCAGCGGCAATGGCCATTACACTCGCCGGGGTGATCTTTGTCCTCGTGGTGCTTCTCTTCCGCATTCTGCGGCGTCAGGAGGCGATAGCATGACAGGGCTGGCTCGTGGCATTGCCATAAAGGCCGTGCCGGCCTGGAGGATCCTGCGCTGGGGTCGGCGATGGCCGATCCTCCTTCGATTCGGGATGCTATCGATCGCCACGGTTGCCGTGCTTTTCCCTTTCCTGTGGATCTTCTTGGCCTCCCTGAAGCCGCCAGTGGAGCTGAACCGTCCTTCCCTCTTCGGGTTCGAACCAACCAGCGTGAACTGGTCCGAGGTTTGGTTGGATTCTCCCTTCGCCCGCTATTTCTTGAACAGTGTGGTCGTAGGGGGTCTCACGGTGATCATTTCTCTGATGGTGGGGGCCCCGGCCGCTTACGCCTTCTCTCGCTTCCGGATCGGCGGAACAGGGCTGCGCTTTGTGATCCTGGCCGCTCAGATGATGCCACCGGCTCTTTTTATCATCCCCTTCTTTCTGATGGCTTACTATGTCGGGCTTCTGGATACGGTCTGGGCGGTGGCCATTGCCCACCTCACCTTTATCGCCCCTCTCGTGACGTGGTTTCTGATCGGATTCTTTGAGGATGTGCCGCGGGACCTGGAGGAACAGGCAATGGTGGATGGGTGCACGCGGTGGCAAGCCTTCGTTCGGGTTGTCCTGCCGGCCGCTCGTCCGGGCATGGCGGCTGCCGGGCTGTTCGCTTTCATCATGTCCTGGAATGAGATGTTTTACGCTTTGATGCTGGCGGGCGGGCATTCCAAGACGTTGCCGGTGGCGATCGCCGGCTACTGGACCTTCCGGGGAGTAGATATGGGGAAGATGTCTGTGGCGATCACCTCGGCGGCGATCCCGGTGATGATCGCCTCCTTCTTCGTGCAACGCTATCTGGTGCGAGGCCTTGGGGGGGGGTGCCCTGAAAGG
>JBEPYX010000247.1:0-3829 GCA_041641155.1 Thermoflexus sp. | reverse complement strand
AACGACGGGGCGTGGCGCAGCCAGGTGAGCGCGCGTGGATCGGGACCACGAGGTCGGCGGTTCAAATCCGCCCGCCCCGACAGCGCCGGCGGAGGGAGGACCTTCCGCCGGTTTTTATTTCCTGCGCGATCCACTGCGTCGCTCCAGGGCGCGCAGCGCCAGCCATGCCCCCCCTAGCACCCCCAGCGCCAGATACAGCCATGGGCTCTCCAGGAAACGCGCCCACGACAGCGCCGCCTCGGGAGCCATGCCTGGAGGGGCCCCGACAGCGGGGATGAACACGCGATACGGAGAGGGAGGTGGGGTCGGGGTCGGCATGGCCGCCCCACCGAGATTCGCGATCCCACTGAGGAATCCTTCGAACGGGGCCACGCGCGCGCTCGTCGCTTCGGGATGGGTCAGCAGGGGCGGTGGAGAGGCCGCACGCCCCTCCTACAGCGCTACCGCCACACGAAACGGGGGAGGCGCTCGATGTCCTCCCGGCGAACCCGCAACCGAATTCCCTCGCTGTCCACCCGCTCGATGTAGGCGATGGGGATGCTGATTTCTTGATAAAGGACCACCGGCTCGCGCCAGACGAGATGGGTCGGACAGCCGGTCTCGGGATCTACCAGCACCTCGGCCACCGTGCCCAACACGCCATCCGGGCAGATCAGGGATTTCCCGGCCAGCTCATGAGGGGCCTCTTCCACCATCGCCGAACCTCCAGGGCTGCGGGGCGTGGTGGGGGACCCCCACGCCCCGCAGCCGTGCGGATCTCCACGCAGCCCCATGGTAACGCCATTCCCCCTCCCCCTTCGTGGCCGTTCGGTGAAGGTCCCGTGGGGCTTTAGTGAACCAGGTCCACCCGGATACCCCTATATCTGGGTTTCGGAAGGCCAATCCTCCCCAGATCTAGGGGCTTCCGCTGAGCGGAGGAAGGGGAAGGGCCCAGACAAGGCCCGGCCTCAATAGCCCCGCACGGGATCCACAGCGTTCAAGAGCGGCTCGCCCCGCATGTAGCGGGCGAGGTTCTCCTCGAAGAGCTGCGCGGCCCGGGCATCGTAGTGGGGGGTGAAGCCGGAGACGTGGGGGCTGATCAGCACGTTGGGCAGGCGCCAGAGAGGATGATCGGGGGGCAGAGGCTCCTGCTCGAAGACGTCCAGCGCCGCCCCCGCGATCCAGCCCTCCTGGAGCGCCCGTACCAGCGCGTCCTCCCGACAAATGGGGCCGCGGGCGATGTTGATCAGGAAGGCGTTTCGCTTCATCGCCCGGAAGGCAGCCTCGTCGAACATCCCATGGGTTTCAGGGGTCAGCGGGACGGCGATCACTACCACATCGCTTTCCGCCAGCATGGCATGGAGCTCCGCCGGCGCGTAGAAGCGGTCGGGCAGGACCCCCTCCGGGTCGCCGGCGCCGGGGAGGATGTAGCCGCGGTCGCGACGATCCTCCCCACGCTGCATGGCCAGCACCCGCATCCCGAACGCTTTCGCCAGGCGGGCCACCTGGCGCCCAACGCTCCCGTAGCCCACGATGCCCATCGTCTTCCCCCACAACTCTTCCGGGACGAACAACGACCACCGGTCGTGGTCCGGCGGCCACTGGGCGCGGGCCTGCCATTCCAGCATGCGGGGGACCCGATGGAACCATGCCAGCACCATGGCGAACACATACTCGGCCATGGGGATGGCATGCACGCCGCTGGCGGTGGTGAACTGGACCCCGCTTCGGAAGAGGGGGTGCTCCAGGACGTGATCCGCTCCGGCAGAGTGGAGCTGCACCCAGCGCAGACGGGGGGCCCACTCCGGCGGGGGGAGGGTGTTGAAGGTGTAGAGGATCTCCACCTCCTGCCAGATCTCCCGCGGGATCTCCTCCGGATGCCGGGTGGGGAACAGCTCGAAGCGCAGCGCAGGCCAGCGGGCTTGCCACCGGGCGACCCACTCGGGATTCCAGCGAGCCGTGATCAGCACCCGACGCGTCTTAATGTCCATGGCCCATATCCTCCTGGATGGGTCCCCCGGCAAAGGATTTTCCCCTCAAGCCCCACGGCGGGGCAAGCCAGAGCGATGTCCCCCGGCCGCCTGCCAACAGGAACGAGTGGGCTTTCCCCTGCAGCCGCTCGGCCCGGCAAGTGGAAGCGTTCGTTGTTCTTTTGCTTATCCTATGTCATATACTGCTGTACTGTAGCCGTCGTAGAGCCTGGGGATTGTGGAAATCTGTCCATGAGGAGCCTCGACCGGTCGAAGATATCGGGCCATAACGCGCTCATCCCCCAGATCTGGCCGTCCTCCCTCTAGACCATGCGGCCGATCTTCGATCCCTATTGTGGAAAACCATCCGGATAAAAAGCATGTGGAAAACTCGTGGGCGCTGTGGAAAACCTCTCTGATCCCCCAGATGTAGGGGATTCCGCGGAAACCGGTCGAGAAGGCTGTGGAAAATTGGGAAAGCTGATCCTTCCTGTGGACAAGTTATCCCCAACCAGACCTTCTTTTCCACAGGTTTCACGCCGGTTTTCCCCAGTAGGGTCTTTATGGCGTCCGACGATGGAGCCAGACATCCTGGGGATATTCGGGAGGGACCCCCCAGATCTGGGGGTGTCGAGGTGGATTTTCCACAAGCCGTGGAAATCTTCCGGGGCGCACGGCAGGTGGGTTTCACGAGCTCGGATCGGGCCGCCGGTGATGGGAGGGGGAACGATGGGGCTGTGCTGCTCCCCCTCCCATCGCAGAGGAGGCTTTCAGGGGGCGTTCAGGATGCTGAAGGGACCTTGGGGAGGTGGGCCAGGGCGCGCGTGACCTCGGCGGCGGGATACTCGTAATCCGCCAGCTCCCCGCGCAGGTATTGATCATAGGCCGCCAGGTCGAAGTAGCCGTGGCCGCTGAGGTTGAACAGGATCACGCGGGGCGTGCCCTCCTCCTTCGCCCGCAGGGCCTCGTCGATAACCGCGCGGATAGCGTGGGCGGACTCTGGAGCGGGGACGATTCCCTCCGCCTGGGCGAAGCGGACGGCGGCCTCGAAGACCTTCGTCTGGGGATAGGCGACAGCCTCCAGGTGGCCCTTCTCGTATAGAGCGCAGAGGATCGGGGCCATGCCGTGGTAGCGCAGCCCTCCGGCGTGGATCGGGGCCGGCGTGAAGGTGTGGCCCAGGGTATACATCTTGAGGAGGGGGGTCGTGCCCACGGTATCCCCGTAATCGTAGGCGTAAACGCCTCGGGTCAGGCTGGGGGCCGCAGTGGGCTCAACAGCGATGAAGCGGGTGGGCCGCCCCTCCACGAGCCGGTCGCGCATAAAGGGCAGGGCCAGCCCGGCGAAGTTGCTCCCCCCACCTACGCAGCCAATGATGACGTCGGGGTATTCACCGGCCAGCTCCATCTGCTTCTTGGCCTCCAGGCCGATCACGGTCTGGTGGAGCAGGACGTGGTTGAGCACGCTACCCAGGCTGTATTTCAAGCGGCCGCCGCTGGTGGCCGCCGCCTCCACCGCCTCGCTGATGGCGATCCCCAAGGAGCCCGGGGAGTCGGGCTGCTCGGCCAGCACCTTGCGGCCGGCGGCGGTCTCGGGGCTGGGGCTAGGGATCACCCGGGCGCCGAAGGTCTCCATCAGGATGCGCCGGTAGGGCTTCTGATGGTAGCTGATCTTGACCATGAAGACGATGCATTCGAGGTCGAAGAACCGGCACGCCATAGCCAGGGCGCTCCCCCATTGCCCGGCTCCGGTCTCGGTGGTTAGGCCCTGCACGCCCTCCTGCTTGTTGTAGAACGCCTGGGCCAGGGCGGTGTTCAATTTGTGGCTCCCGGCCGGGCTCGCCCCCTCATACTTGTAGTAGATGCGCGCCGGGGTGTCGAGC
>JBEPYX010000246.1:0-3840 GCA_041641155.1 Thermoflexus sp. | reverse complement strand
TGCGCTGGACCTGGACGACGACGCGGCGGCTTTTGGGGAACGGGTCGCCGGGCCGACGGCGGCCCCGGGCGATGCCGTACCCGCCCGCTCTGGGGGAGCGGAGGATGCTTTCCAGGAACTCGGGGTCTTCCCGCAGGCGGCTGCCGAAGGTTTTTAGCATCCCAGCCCACCCGGAGGAGGCCCGATCCACCCAGCCCCGTCTCACCCCGAAGAGATCGAAGCAAGTGAAAGAACGGCTTTCGTCGGGGGCGCGTGTTGGATGGATGGCGACAAACGAGAGGGAGGGGTCCAGGGGTGGGCTGAAGCTTCCTCCCACCCTCCCTTTGACGGGACCGGAGCGGTTTGGATAAAATGAAGTGCCTCGCGTGTGTCTAAGAATATCGTGTCGGAGGTGCATCCTTGCCGAACACTCGCTCAGCCCTGAGGGAGCTCCGGAAGGCGGAACGCCGACGACAGCGCAACCGGGCGATCCGGACCCGGGTACGGACGTTCGTCAAGTACGCCCGTCAGGCCATCGCCCAGGCGGACCTGAAAGCGGCGCAGCAGGCGATCCGGGAGGCGTACCGGGAACTCGATCGGGCGGCCCGTAAGGGGGTGATCCACCGCAACACCGCGGCCCGCCTCAAGTCCCGGCTCATGCAACAGTTCAACCAAACCTTCGGCGCCGCGCAGGCAACCTCCTAATGGGGAACCGGCGCGCAGCCGATGTTCCCCTGGGAGGGACCAGGACCTTCGCCCCCCGCCGCGGACGGGCCCCATGGGGGATGCTCAACCCTCTCCGATGGCGGCCCGTCCCTGATCCGTGATCCCGTACACCGGGTTCGCTAGGCTTTGGCGCACCAGCCCCCGAGAGGCCAGGTCGTTGAGGATGCCGGTCACTTGGCGAGGATCCATCGCCAGGTCGCGGGCGATGGTGTAGGGGCTGTGATAGCCTCGGTGATCCCGCAAGTAGACCAAAATCTTCCGCTCCAGCTCGCTCAGCGCTGTCACCGCCATCCCCCACCTCCAGATCCGGAGCGCGGCGAACCTCAGCGTGGGGAGGGTTTCTATGTTTATTTTAATGAAGATCCCCGATGCCCACCACAGGGGATCAGCGCTTGGAGGGGCGTCGCTGGCGCTCTCCCCGTTCCGCCGCCGGCTGCCGCAACCCTCGATAGGGCCACAGCCGGTTGCGCGCCAACAGGCCCAGAAGTCACCCCCGCACACCAGGTCCAAGCCCACGAGGTAGACAATCGTTGACCCCTCGGATCGGCCCCACACCCGGGATGGCCCGCAAAGTCAGCCACCCCCGCCTCCCACCGCAGCGCGGAATCCGATCGACCCGTCCCATGGCCCCGGCGGTGGACCCCCGATCATCGCGGATCCAGGGCGTGTCCTTAGGGCGCCTCAGGCCAGCAGATCCAACAGGCCATCGTGGATAGTGTAAGCATTTTTCCGGATTCAAGCGACTATTCGATGCAGATCGATCCCAACGCTCGGGTTAACAATTCGATTTTAAGCTTGACCTTCTCCTCGTTTATAGGTAAAATTTGCCTGCAAGTCGGGCGCTCGGATAGAATCTGGCTTCCGCCAACGCGTGGCGATCCCCCCGGGGTCCTCAGGAGGTTGCGTATGGATCTGCGTCGCTGGTTTCCACTGGCTCTGAGCATCGGGCTGTTGGCCCTGGCCGGGTGTGCGGGCCGAAGGGAGCCGGCTCCAACGCCAACCCCCACTCCCGAACCACAGAAGGTAGAGGTTTCCTGCGAGGCCTTCCGTCTACTGGCCTTCCCCGGCCTACCGCTGCCTCTCCCCTCCTTTTTGAGGGAGCATGTGCCCAGTCCCCAGATAACGGGAGCCAGTTCTCCCACCTCGGGGAAGGGTAAACAAGCCGATGACCTGATGCGAGGCGCCCTGGAGCAGGTGGCGGGTCCCACACGGGCTGGCTGTTTCGTGGAAGTGAAAGCGGAGGAAGGGCCCGGCTGGGGGATGTGGGGGATCTACCAGCCCACGGGTGAGGTAGATGCCTCCCGACTTGCGGATGCGCTGAAGCAGAAAGGGGCCTCCGGCGTGGAAACCTTCTCCGTTGCCACACCCACAGGACCCTTCGGTCTAGTGAGTTTCCAGTTCCCGCTGGAGGGGCAGCAGGCCTTCGGCGCCCTGATCCTGGTGGGGCCCAGGCAGGTCATCGGCATCGCCGGACTGGGGCCTGCTGGGCAGGCGGAGAAGGGCGAAGGGAGCCCTACTCCCACGCCAACGTATGCGGCGCCCGCGGGACCTCAGCCCACACCGACCTCGGAGGCTGTCTCCATCCTGCCGGAGCCTGTGGCCCAGGCGGATGATTTCTTCCGACCTCTGGTGGAGTCCGCCACAGGCCTCACCCTCTCTCTTGAGGACTACACCTTCTGGGAGCAGGAGTCTGCGATCCAGATCCTGATCACCTATGGCTTCTCAGGGAAGCTCCGGGAGAACCATGCGAAGGCCCTGGCAGATGCCCTGAAGAAGCAGGGGGCCCAGATGGTCCAGGTGAGCGGCGGTGCCGAAGGCCTGGGCGTGACCTTCGCCGGGCTTCCCTACGAAGGGAGGAACGCCAGCGGGTATCTGAAGTTCTCCAACACCCGCCTCGAACTGTTCCTTCTGGCGGGAGGAGCCTTCTAGCGGCAGAGCTTCCCGTGTTTGCGGGGATGAGCACAGGGCCTGTCAATGGCACACAGGCGGTGGGTGGAGAAGGCGCCAAGGTGGGTTCGGATGAGGCGGAGCCCGTGGGCCGAGACGGGGTAGTGGCGGAGCAACCCGCCTGCGGCATCACAAGGAGCTAGGACAGCCCGTCAGCCTCTGGTTCACTCCGCAGCACGCCCGCGTTCCCCCCTCTCCGCCCACAGGGTCGCCTCGCCTGGGTTTCCCTAAAGGACCTCCGGGGCAGGGATCCCCAGGAGGCGCAGGGCGTTGGCCAGCGTCTGGCGGGCGGCGGCGACCAGCGCCAGCCGGCTCTCCCGGATCGGGGAAGGGGCCGTCAGCACTGGGCAGTCACGGTAGAACTCGTTGAAGGCCTTCGCCAGGTCGAAGACGTAGTTCGCGATGAGCAGCGGCTTGTAGCGCTCCGCCGCCGCCTGGACCAAATCGGGGAAGGCAGCGATGGCCTCGATCAGGGCCACCTCCGGAGGCTCCAGATTCTCAAAGAGATGATCTCCCTCCAACCGCACCGGGGCCCCCGCCTTCTCCAGGATGCGGCACGCCCGGGCGTGGGCATACTGTAGATAAGGCCCGGTCTGCCCCTCCAAGTTCAAGGCGGCGTCCCAATCGAAGACGATAACCTTGTTGTTGTCCACGCTCAGCATGCTGTATTTCATCACCCCCTGGGCCACGGCCTCGGCGATCCGCGCCTTCTGCTCCGGGGGCAGCTCCGGGTTTTTCTCCTCCACGATCCGGCGCGCCCGCTCCCGGGCCTCGGCGGCGAAATCCTCGTAGAGCACCACCGTCCCCGCCCGCGAGGACATCTTCCCGCCCGGCAGGGTGACCATCTCGTAGGCGAGGTGATAACACTTGCTGGCCTGCGGGAAGCCCCACAGCTCCAGGATCTTGAAGATCTGCTTGAAGTAGAGCGACTGACGGACGTCCACGACGTAGATGGAGCGATCGATGCGATACTGCTCGAATTTGCGCTTGGCCAGGGCAAGATCTTTCGTGGAGTACAGGGTGGTCCCGTCGCTGCGCAGGATCGCGAGGGTGCGATACTCTTCTTTCCCTTCCTGGCCCAGCAAACGGTCAATCTCCACCACCACGGGGCCGTGCGGGCGAAGGTCCGTGGCGATGCCCTTCGCGATCAGCTCCTCCACGATCCGCTTGCCTTCCTCCTCCACCTCG
>JBEPYX010000245.1:497-3863 GCA_041641155.1 Thermoflexus sp. | reverse complement strand
CGTTCCTCTCAGGGGCTGATCTCTACGAGATGGCCCATTATCGCACCGAGGCGGACGGCGAGCGGTTGGGGCGGATCATGGGGGAGGCGCTGCGGCAGCTGGAGGAGGCGCCCTGGATCAGCATCGCGGCCATCAACGGGCCGGCGCGCGGCGGGGGCGTGGAGGTGGCGCTGGCCTGCGACCTGCGGGTGATGGCGGCGGACGCGGACCTCGCCTTCGTCCAGGTCACATGGGCCCTCCCCCCGGGTTGGGGAGGCGGGCAGCGGCTGCGGCGTCGGGTCGGGCCCGGCCGGGCCCTGGAGCTCCTGCTGACCGCCCGGCGGGTTGGGGCCGAGGAGGCGTGGCGGCTGGGGCTGGTCGAGCGCGTGGCCCCGGCGGGCCAGGCCCTCACGGAGGCGCTCGCCCTGGCTCGGGAGATCCTCCGCTGGGATCCTGAGGCCGTACGGGCGATCAAGGCGCTGATCCGCGATGGGGAGGCGCTCCCCGTTGAGGAAGCGCTGCGGGCGGAGCGGGAGCGGTTCGCTCGCCTCTGGGCGGCTCCGGCCCACTGGGCCGCGATGGAGCGCTTCCTGGATCGGGCCCGGCCACGGTGAGCGTGGCGTCGCCCGATGGGATCCAAGCTACGACAGCGCCTCCTCGCAGATCGCCCGGAACCCGCACGCGCGGCAGCGGGCGGGGCTGCGGTGCTGTCGGTGGGCTTCCCCCCGCTCCAGATCGCGCCGCATCGCCGCCAGCGTGCGCAGAAGCGCCGCCTGCAGCCCTGGGGTGTAAGCCACCCAGAGGGTCCGATCCCGATAGCGAATGAAACCGCCGGGCGGGCGAAGGCCGTAAACTTCCTCCACCAGCAGGCAGTATGCGGCCAGCTGCAGGAGATGGGATGGGTGGGGGCGGCGGGGGGCGGCGGCCGACTTCACCTCCACCGGAAGGAGGAACCCTTCCCGCCGGATCAGGTAGTCGGGCCGGCCGATGAGGCCGTAATGGGGGGCCGAGAGGGGCGGGGAGCGGACGACGTCGGACATGTCCTCGTAGACCACTGCCCCATCCGGGAGGCTGGCCCGCCGCCGGAGGAGCCACCCCAGCCCGCCCACTAGCAATGCCAGCCCCACCAAGCAAACGCCGAACGTGAGCATCAGCAAGCTCCCGGACGGTCAGGTCGGGCGCCCGTTCCGTCGCGGATGCAATCCCCGGCCCGGCCCCCGGATCCGTTACAGCGCCCGAAGGGTCCCCACCTCCTGGACGTCCACCGGCACGCCCTCGATCTCCGGGGGGATGCGATCCTCCGGGGCCAGCGATTCCAGGGGGACCTTGCGGCGGACCGATACCACAAGGCAGAGCTCATCGGTCATGCGGCCGCCCCGCTGCCGATAGCCGATGCCCACGGCCACCACATTGGCTTTGCGCAGCAGCGCGGCCTCCCACCGGCGCTTGACGTCCTGAACGCGCGCCAGATCCGGGGAAGAGCGCATCGTCACGCTCCTGAGGCGGCCCGACGCCGGGCCCACGCCTGCAGGAGGAAGCGCCAGGCGATCAGGAGGGCGCCGTTGCCGACCAGGGTGATCAACGCGAAGGGCAGCGGGGCGGGCCGCCCGAGGAACAGGCTCCGCAGCAGCAGCCCCAGCCCCCATGCCCCCAGCCAGGCGAGGCCCGCCCGCCCGGCCGCGGCGGCGGGCGAGCGCGCGGGATCCAGCGAATGCAGACGGAACCCACCCCCCGCGACGATCCCCCAGGCGAGGGCGAAGGGGGCGGCCGCCTGGATCACGCCCCACAGCGCCAGGCCCTCCGTCAGCCAGCCATGGCTGGCCCGCCCGATGGCGGCGAAGATCAGGAAAATCAGGAGATCCCCTACCCATCCGATCCAGGTGCTCATCACAGGCTCCCAACCCTCCAGCTTGGACCGCCGACTGGCCTCCGTGATCTCCTCTATTGTAGCGGGATGGCGTTGGGGGGCTAAGCCGCGGAGCGTTCAGCGGGCGGCTCGGGGGAGCCGCCGTTCGCTCGTTGGGACCATCTTGCGCCCGGTTGACTTGGAGGGCGTTCTTTCTACAATCTACGGGTGTGGGCGCGCGGGGCGGGTGGAGGAGGGGAGGGTTCCGCCGGAGGATGTCCCCACCCCAAGCTGAATCCGGCTGGAGGGAGCGATGGACATTTTCGCAAAGTGCTATGGATTTTCCACGGCCAAAGAGGCGATCGCGGCCGGCATTTATCCCTACTTCATCCCGCTGGAGGACACCGAGGGGACCGAGGTGATCTACCAGGGGCGCCGCATCCTGATGTTCGGGTCCAACAACTATTTAGGCCTGACCACCCATCCCAAGGTGAAGGAGGCGGCCATCGAGGCCCTGCGACGCTACGGCACCTCGTGCACCGGGTCCCGCTTCCTGAACGGCACGCTGCGCCTCCACCGGGAACTGGAGGAGCGCCTGGCGGCCTTCGTGGGCAAGGAGGCCGCCCTGGTGTTCTCCACCGGCTACCAGACCAACCTGGGGACGATCTCCGCCCTGGTCGGGCGGGGGGATTATGTGATCCTCGATAAGGAGGATCACGCCAGCATCGTGGACGGCGCCCGGATGTCCATGGGGATCACCAAGCGGTTCTCCCACAACGACATCGCCGCTCTGGAGCGGCAGCTCGCCTCCCTCCCCGCCGAGGCGGGCAAACTCGTGGTGGTGGACGGCGTCTATTCCATGGGCGGGGACATCGCCCCGCTGCCGCAGCTGGTGGAGGTCTGCCGGAAATATGGGGCGCGGCTGATGGTGGACGATGCCCATGCCCTGGGGGTGCTCGGGCCCAACGGGCGGGGGACGGCAGCCCATTTCGGGCTCACCGAGCAGGTGGATCTCATCATGGGGACTTTCAGCAAGTCCTTCGCCTCCATCGGCGGCTTCATCGCCGGGGACGAGCCGGTGATCCACTACATTCAGCACCACGCCCGCTCCCTCATCTTCAGCGCCAGCCTGCCCGCCCCCAACGTGGCCGCCGTCCTGGCCGCTCTGGAGATCATGCTCGAGGAGCCGGAGCGGATCGAGCGGGTGAACGCCATCGGGGCCAGGATGCGCTACGAGCTCAAGCGCCTGGGCTTCGACATCGGCCCCAGCCAGACCCCCATCGTGCCCATCATCATCGGCGACGACATCCGCACCGCCTTGGCGTGGAAAGCCCTCTTCGAGGAAGGGGTTTACGTGAACTGCGTCGTGGGGCCGGCGGTCCCACCGGGGAAGCAGCTCCTCCGTACCTCGTATATGGCCACGCACACCGATGAACAGCTGGAGCGCGGCCTGGAGATCTTCGAGCGGGTGGGGCGCATGCTCGGCCTCATCCACCCGTCCACCGCGCATGGGGAGGAGCCCGCGCCCCCAACCTCCTGAG
>JBEPYX010000245.1:0-487 GCA_041641155.1 Thermoflexus sp. | reverse complement strand
CTTGAGGAGCCGGAGCGGATCGAGCGGGTGAACGCCATCGGGGCCAGGATGCGTTACGAGCTCAAGCGCCTGGGCTTCGACATCGGCCCCAGCCAGACCCCCATCGTGCCCATCATCATCGGCGACGACATCCGCACCGCCTTGGCGTGGAAAGCCCTCTTCGAGGAAGGGGTTTACGTGAACTGCGTCGTGGGGCCGGCGGTCCCACCGGGGAAGCAGCTCCTCCGTACCTCGTATATGGCCACGCATACCGATGAACAGCTGGAGCGTGGCCTGGAGATCTTCGAGCGGGTGGGGCGCATGCTCGGCCTCATCCACCCGTCCACCGCGCATGGGGAGGAGCCCGCGCCCCCAACCTCCTGAGGGGGACGCGCTGGACCGGCCGTGGCGCTGGGCGGCGGGGATGGAGGCCGCCCCTGAGGCCCCCGATGGAGGTACCCGGATCCCCTCCTCATACAAGCTGGGCCCCCGGCTGTAATGCTGTAAT
>JBEPYX010000244.1:0-3882 GCA_041641155.1 Thermoflexus sp. | reverse complement strand
AACCCCTCCCCGATCTCCACGCCTTTGACTGCTGGGATGCTGCCCAAGGCCATCATCAGCCGGGCGCTGAGCCGGCGGTCCCAGTGCACGTGGGCGCCCAGGCCGGGCGGCACCCCCAGGGCTACCCCCTCGATGACCCCGCCCAGGGTGTCTTTCTCCCGGATCACCTGTTCGATCGCCGCCTGCATCCGGGCTGAAGCTGCCGGGTCGGGGCAGCGGACCGGGTCGGCTTCCGCCCGCTCGAACCGGATCGGATAGGGCAGGTCGTCGGGAAGCACCGCCCGGACCGGGCCGATCTGGATGACGTAGCTGCCGACGGTGATCCCGAAGGCCTGGAGGAATTGTTTGCACAGGGCCCCGACCGCAACCCGGGCAGCGGTCTCCCGGGCGGAGGCCCGCTCCAGCCCCGGCCGCAGATCCGGATACCCATATTTCAACGCCGCCGCCAGGTCCGCATGGCCTGGGCGCGGCACCGTCATCGGCTCGATCGCCCGCCCCCGCCATTTGGCGTGATCCCGGTTCTCGATCTGCAGGGCGATCGGGGCCCCCGTGGTGACCCCCTCCAGGACCCCGCTTAGGATCACGGCCCGGTCCGCCTCGATCTTCATCCGAGGACCAGCCCCCACACCTTGCTGGCGGCGGGCCAGCTCCCGGTTCACCGCCTCCAGGTCCACTGGGAGGCCTGCCGGGAGGCCCTCCAGGATGGCCATGAGGGCCGGCCCGTGGGATTCCCCCGCCGTCAGGAACCGCAGCGGCATCGCGGCTCACCCCTTCGCCACCCGGAGCACCCCTAGGAAGAGGGACAAGCCGTCGATGGTGGCCCGCTCGACGGCCTCGGCCGTGGGCGGTGGGGCCATCGCCAGCAGCTGCTCCGAGAGGGTCTCCGCCTGGATGTAGGCGGCATGCGCGGCGATGGCCTCCGCCAGAGGTGCATCCGCTTGGTAATAAGTCACGATCCGATCGGCGATGTCGAAGTCGGCCCGCTTGCGCAGTTCCTGGATCCGCCGCACGACCTCCCGGGCCAGGCCCTCCTTCCGCAGCTCGTCCGTCAGTTCGGTCCACACAGCGGCCACGTAGTCATTCTCCTCGACGAAGACCCAGCCCGGCTTCGGCCGGTAGCGGATCTCCACATCCTCCGGGCCGATCTCCACCACCTCCCCATCCACCTGAACTGCCACCGCCTCCCCCCGGCGGAACGCCCCGACGAGGGCTGCGGCGGGAAGCCCGCTCAAGGCCTCGCGGACCAGGGACAGCCGTGCCCCCAGGCGCGGCCCCAGCCGGTCCGGCCGCAGGTGGATCTCCGGGTCGGCGACCTCGGCCAGATCCTGGATGAAGGTCAGGCGCTTGATATTGAGCTCGTCCAGCAGGATGTCGGCGAGGCGTTCCACGGCCGCTGCCTCCTCCGGCGTGCGCACCCGGAAGGCGATCCGGTCCAAGGGCTGGCGGACCCGGATCCGGGCGGCGTTGCGGGCGGCCAGGCCCAGGCTGGCCAGCCGCATCACCAGCCGCATCTCCTCCCGCAGCCGATCGTCGATCCGCGCCGGGTCCGGTTCCGGCCACCGGGAGAGGTGGACGCTCTCCGGCGCCTGCGGGTTCACCCGCGCCACCAGGTTGCGGTAGAGGGCCTCGGCGGTGAAGGGGATGAAGGGGGCCAGGAGGTGGCTCAGGGTCACCAGGCACTCATACAGCGTGTGATACACCGCGGCCTTGTCCGCGTCGTTTGCGCTCTTCCAGAACCGGCGCCGGCTGCGGCGCACATACCAGTTCGAGAGGTCGTCCACGAAGGCGGCGATGCGCCGCCCAGCCGTGGTCGGGTCGTAATCCTCCAAGGCCGCGGTGACTTCCTGGATCAACGCGTGGAGCTCCGCCAGGACCCAGCGGTCCAGCGGCGGGCGCTCGGCCACCGGCGGCGCCGGCACCGCAGCCGGGTGGAAGCCATCCAGCCGGGCGTAGGTCACGAAGAAGCGGTAGGTGTTCCACAGGGTCAAGAGGAAGGTGCGCACCACATCGCCGACCAGGTTCACCGAGATGCGCCGCTCCTGCCCCGGCGGGGAGACGGTGTAGAAATACCAGCGCAATGCATCCGCCCCGTGGACGCGGATGACCTCCCAAGGGTCGAGCACGTTGCCGCGGGACTTGGACATCTTCTGGCCCTTCTCATCCAGGACCAGCCCGAGGGAGATCACATTCTTGAAGGCGACGGAGTCGAACAGCAGAGTGGCGATGGCGTGCAGGGAGTAGAACCAGCCTCGCGTTTGATCAACCCCCTCACAGATGAAGTCCGCGGGGAACTGCTCCCGGAAGCGCTCCTGGTTCTCGAATGGGTAGTGCCACTGGGCCACCGGCATCGCCCCCGAGTCGAACCAGACGTCGATGACCTCGGGGACCCGCTGCATCAGATCGCCGCACCGCCCGCACCGGTAGCGGACCTCGTCCACATAGGGCTTGTGGGGGTCCCAGGGCTCCGGCCAGCGGAAGCCGGCGGCCTCCACCTTCTGGCGCAGCTCCGCATAAGACCCGATGCACTCGCGGTGGCCGCAGCGGACGCACTCCCAGATCGGGAGCGGGATCCCCCAGTAGCGCTCCCGGCTGAGGGCCCAGTCCACATTGTTCTCCAGCCAGTTGCCGAAGCGCCCCTCGCCGATCTGGGGCGGATACCATCGAATGGTCTTGTTCAGAGCCACCATCCGGTCCTTCAGGCGGGTGGTCTCGATGAACCAGGAGGCGCGGGCGTAATACAGAAGCGGCGTCCCGCACCGCCAGCAGAAAGGATAGGTGTGCAAATAGGTGCCGGCGAAATAGAGCAGCCCCCGCCGCCTCAGGTCCTCGATGATCAGGGGATCCGCGTCCTTGACGAACATCCCGCGCCACGGGGTCACCTCCTCCACGAAGCGGCCCCGCGGGTCCACGGTCACCAGGATCGGGAGGTCGTGCTCCCGGCCGAGCTGCAGATCCTCGGCGCCGAAGGCGGGGGCGATGTGCACGATGCCCGTCCCCTCGTCCAGACGGACGAAGGGCGCGGGCACCACGTAGTGCGCCTCTTTCTCCATCGGGAGGAAGGTGTAGAGCGGCCGGTAGCGCAGCCCCGCGAGCTCCCGCCCGGCCATCCGGGCCACCACTCGGAACTCCCCCTTCAGCACCGTTTCCGCCAGGGCCTCGGCCAGGATCAGCCGCTCCATGTCCCCATCTCGCTCCTGCTCGACCATGAGGTAGGTCGCATCGGGGTGGACCGCCAGGGCGACGTTGCCCGGCAGCGTCCACGGCGTGGTCGTCCAAACCAGGAAGTAAGTGCCTTCCTCCTCGCGCAGGGGGAACTTTACGTATACGGACGGATCCTCGGTGTCCTCGCGGTAACCCAAAGCCACCTCGTGATCCGAGAGGGGCGTGCCGCAGCGCGGGCAGTAAGGCACCACCTTGTAGCTCTGGTAGATCAACCCCCGGTCCCAAAGCTGGCGCAGGATCCACCACACCGACTCGATGTATTCGTTGCTCAGCGTGATGTAGGCGTCCTTCAGGTCGATCCAGAAGGCGATGCGCTCTGTGAGGGTCTCCCACTCTTTCACGTAGCGGAACACGCTCTCCCGACAGCGGCGGTTGAACTCCGCCACCCCGTAGCGCTCGATGTCCGCCTTCGAGGTGAACCCCAACTCCTTCTCCACTTCCAGCTCCACCGGGAGCCCATGGGTGTCCCAGCCACCTCGCCGGAGGCAGTAATACCCTCGCATCGTCCGATACCGGGGGAACAGGTCCTTGAACGCCCGGGCCAGGACGTGGTGGATGCCAGGCAGGCCGTTGGCCGTGGGGGGGCCCTCATAAAACACATAGCGCGGCCCCCCACGGTTCTGCTCCATAGATCGTTCGAAGATGCGACGCTCTTTCCAG
>JBEPYX010000243.1:0-3932 GCA_041641155.1 Thermoflexus sp. | reverse complement strand
GGGTTGATCCTGGCTTTGTTGCTGAACCGACGGATGCGCCTGCAGGGCCTCTACCGGACGATCCTTATCCTCCCCTGGGCTGTCCCCTCGACGATCACCGCCATGGCCTGGCGCAACGAGTTCGATTACCGGTATGGGTTTTTCAACATCCTCCTGCGCAACCTCCAGCAGTTCTTCACCGACCTCGCCGCCCAGGCGCAGGGGATCCCCCTGATCTACGACCTCCTGAATGGGCTCGCCCAGACGGTCGGCCCCGTCTCGTGGCGTCAGGATCCAACCTGGGCCTTCGTCTCCGTGATCATGACCAACGTCTGGCTGGGGATCCCCTTCATGATGGTGGTGCTCCTGGGCGGGCTGCAGAGCATCTCTCCGGAATACTACGAGGCGGCCGAGATCGACGGCGCCAGCAAGTGGCAGCAGTTCCGCCACATCACCCTGCCCCTGTTGCGGCCGGTGCTGGTGCCGGCCACCATTTTGGGGACGGTGTGGACGTTCAACCGGTTTGAGGTGATCTATCTGGTGACGCAGGGGGGGCCGCAGGAGAAGACAGACATCCTGGTCTCCTCGCTCTATAAGGCGGTCTTCCAGTTTTACCGTTACGGGTTCGGCGCCGCCTTCGCGCTGGTGATCTTCTTAATCCTGCTCCTGTGGTCCATCCTCTATATCCGGATCACGAAGGGGTTGCGGGGGGTTTACGAATGAAGGGGAGCCGGCTCCTGACCTCGGTGGCGGAAGCCCCGGCGGCCCCGGCCCGGCCGTGGGCCCGCCCGCGCCTGCGGGCGCTGTTCTACCGGCCCCGGGGGGACAGCCCGATCCGGCGGCTGTTCATCCACTTGGCCCTCTGGGCGGCGTGCGCGGTCGCGGTCTACCCGGTGCTTCGGGTGGTATCCATCTCCCTGCGGCCGGCCAATAAACTCCTCACCACCAGCCTGGCCATTATCCCGGAGGATGCCACCCTGGCGAACTACCTCGAGTTGTTGTTCGGCCGGCCCGGACGCCCGACGGAGTTTTACCTGTGGATATGGAACAGCCTGATCATCACGGCGACCACGGCGATCATCGGGCTCCTTCTTTCCGCTACGGCGGCTTATGCTTTCTCCCGTTTCCGCTTCCCGGGGCGAGGGGTCGGGTTGATCTTCCTGCTCAGCACCCAGATGTTCCCCGCCGCCATGCTGCTGCTCCCGCTCTTCATCATGATCTCCCGCCTGGGCTTGATCAACTCCTATCTCGGCTTGGTCATCGCCTACTCCGTGACCGCCGTCCCCTTCAGCATTTGGATGCTCAAGGGCTACTATGATTCCATCCCGCGGGATCTGGAGGAGGCGGCCCTCATCGACGGCGCCTCGCGGCTGGGGGTGCTCTGGCACATCATCCGCCCCCTCTCCACGCCCGCCCTGGCCATCGCCTTTATTTTTAACTTCATGAGCAGCTGGAACGAATACATCGTGGCCCGCATCATCTTGAACAAGCGCGAGCTGTATACTTGGCCGCTGGGGCTGTGGACCTTCACGGAGCAATACACAGTGCTGTGGGGGAAGTTCGCCGCCGCCTCAATCCTCGTGGCGCTCCCCGTCACGCTCCTCTTCCTCTACTCCTCCCGCTGGCTGATCTCGGGGCTCACCCTGGGGGGTGTAAAGGAGTAATCATCCGCCCCGTGCGGCGGAGATCGAACGGGGATCGAAAGGATCCACCACGCTCACGCGCAGGGCGATCCGCCGATTGCCGGTGTGGAAGTGCTCTTCGGAGCGCGACCCCGCTCGGCTCCACCCCTCAGTGCGGAGCACGGAGCCGAGCGGGGCGCGAGGGCGGGGGCCATTACGGGGTCTCGGAGATGGGTGCACGCGCCCGATCGGGAGGGCATAGGAAGGGCGGGCCCTGGCGCCCGGCGTGATAGGCGTAGCGCTGGCCCTCCGCCTCCAGGATGACGCGGTAGCCCGGGGTGAGGACCTGCAGATACATCCGCCCGGGTTCCGGGCACCCCAAGCTGCTGTCCGGCCACGTCACCGCCCGCGCCTCCACTACTCGGATCTCGGCGATGGCCCGCCCCAGGCGGGCCGCCAGATCCTGCCGGGCTCGCTCGATGACCTCTTTGAGGGCCGAGTCAGGCGTCACGATCGGGCTTCCTCCGGCATCGCTCGGGACCGTTGGGATCGGATGGGCCGGGGCTGGGAGAGGGGAGAACCCCTCCAGGGGCGAAGTCTGGGGCTGACCGGGCGCACAGGCCCCCAGCCCGAGGCCCATGATCGCCAGCCCGATGATCTCCCATGCGCGTCCACGCTTCATCGGGGCCTCCCGGAGCGATTTTCCCTTGACCAAAGAAGAGACGCCTCCAGGAAGCCATGGGTTCCCACGGCGATCGGCATGCTCACAAGGGCGGGCTCAATCGGCATCCTCGTCGCCCCACATGAGGCGTTGATACCGTTCCGCGAGATCCGATCCCTCCTCCTGAGCCAACTCCTTGTAAAAGGATTCATCATACTTGCGCGCGCGCACCACCACGGGCATGGGCACCGCGTGCCCCAGCAGCAGGGCCTGCTCCTTGGTCTCCAGGCGGGCCAGCACCTCCCGCAGCCGCGCCGCCCCCGAGACCCCCGACAAGGCCGCCCGCACATCTTCCTCGTGATCCAGCAAACACAGCACCCGCGTGCCGATCTGGGAGAGCACCTCGCTGTCGATCTGGCTGGGGCGCTGATCCACGATGAGCAGCGTGACGTTGTATTTGCGCAGCTCGCGGGCGATGGTCCCGAACACTGTGTGCTCCGCGATGCCGGGCTGGAGGAACTTATGGGCCTCCTCGACCACGATGATCAGGTGAGGCGGCTCGCGGCTCGGGTCCTCGATGGCCGCCTCCTTCCGCCGGACGTATTCCGCGTGGATCCGACGGGTCAGGTAGTTGGCCACCAGCACGTAGGCGGCCATGTCGTTGCCGTAGCGGCCGAACTCCAGGACCACGCTCTGGCCCCCCAGGAGGCGGGAGAGGATGGCCTGGACGGCGTCCTCGGAGGCCTGGGGGACCAGGAATGGGAACCGGTGGAAGAAGCCCAGCTTGCGCTGGAGTGCCCCGAGCGTGCTGCTGGTCACCAGATCCCGCTCCACCAGCTCGGCGAGGGGATCCGCCTCCCCTTCGATCCCCTCGGCGGATGTCCGCTCTTCCTCCAAGAGGATCCGCAGCCAAGCGCGCCCCAGCCGCCGCCGCAGCATGTAAAGGGCGCCGATCTGGACCTCGCTCAGGTCGATCACGCCCCGCAGGAGCTCCACGTCCTCGGGCTCGATCTGGTCGTAGGCGATGCGGATCACGAGGTCGTAGCGGCTGTTGCGGCGGCGCGAGGATTCCTCGTCCAGGGTGGCGATGACGACGCGGGAGTGGCAGCCGGGCAGCTGCTTCAGGCCCTTCACATACCCTCCCTCGCTCGCCGCGCTCCACCCGTATTCGTTGTGCATGTCGAACACCAGGGCCACCGAGGCGTTGTGGGAAATCACCCCGGCCAAAAGCATTCGGGTGAGGAAGGTCTTCCCCGTCCCGCTTTTTCCGAACACACCCCCCGAGCGCTCCACGAAGCGGTCCAGGTTGAGGGGGATGCGCACCCCGGGCATGTCCAGGGGCTCCCCGATGATGAAGTAGCGGTCCCGCCGCCCTTCCACCCGGGGCTGGAAGATGGCGTGGACCTCCTCCTCAGTGGCCTCGTAGACGGGGGAGAAGTGGGCGGGGACGGTTTTGACCGGCCGCGGAAGGGGGTCCCCATCCTCCAGCATGAGCATCGGCTGGACGTGGATCTGGCCGAAGACGCCTACGCCCGCCACCATCTCCCGGATGAGGGGATCATCGGGATCCGGGGGCATCCGGGCGATGTCCGAGTTGGCGCTGTCCAGCCGGATGTCGGTGATCATGCCGAAGAACCGGCGCCGGTGGCCGCGGATCACCACGTAGCGCC
>JBEPYX010000242.1:0-3937 GCA_041641155.1 Thermoflexus sp. | reverse complement strand
TCAACTCTGTTAGCTCGTCCATCGTGGCGAAGGTGATGCTCAATCCCGAGAAATACGGCGTCAAAGATCTCCCGGAGATGGTCATCGTGCACATGGCTAATCCCGCTGTCGGGTTCGCGGATAGCCCAACGATCCGGGAGGCCTACAAGAAATTCAAGTTTGTGGTTGTCCTGGACCCGTGGCTCTCTAAGACCGCGGACCTCTTCGCCGATGTCGTGCTGCCAGTGGCTACCCTCGAGAAGTACGAGGGACCTTTCAATGCCACAGACCAGTACGTGGAAGCGGTAGCTTTGCGCATTCCGGTGATGGAACCTTTGGGAGAGAGTCGAGGGGAGATCGACATCTATTTGGACATTTGCGAAAAGGTTGGGGTCCTTTACGGCAAGGATGGCTACCTTGATCAAATAAACAAGGCGCTCAAGCTCAAGGAGCCGTACCAGCTTGATCTGAACAAAAAGCCCACGGTGCGGGAGATCTTCGATCGGTGGGCCCGCTCCCAGGGAATCGAGGAGGGCGTCGCCTACTTTGAAAAACACGGCGTCTATATCAAGGGTCCGATACCGGTCCAAAAACTGTACGCCGTGGCCTGGGATCCGCCTTATGGGGGCATCCGGCACCGTCTGTACGGCGAATCCCTCCTCCGCTACCGGGACGAGATGCGCAAGCGTGGCGTGGAGGAAATCTATTGGCGGGACTACACCCCGCTGCCCACTTGGCGGCCGCCGACCATGGAACAATCGCCTTCTACCTACGATCTATATCTCATCAGCTTCAAGCTGATGGAGCACAAGGAAACCCGCTCCAGTCAGATCCCCTTGCTGGCCGAGCTGGCATCGCAATCTTTCCTGGCGATCAACCCCCGGACGGCTCAAGAGCGGGGGATAAGGGACGGGGACTGGGTTTGGGTGGAGGCCCACAACGCGGTGACGGGGGAGACGCGCCGCCTGAAGATCCAAGCCCGCTACTATAGCGGCATCCGGCCCGACACGGTCGGGATACCACACCACTTCGGCCAGGTGGCCCGCCATCCTTGGGCGGAAGGCCAAGGTCCTTCGGCGAACGAGCTCTTCTTCACCGGCGAGGGGTATGTGAACCCCACAGCGGACCAGTCTTTCCATGTGAAAGTTCGCGTTTACAAAGCGTGAGGTGAGGAGCCGTGGCACGCTATGGCATGGTCATCGACCTTTCCAGGTGCATCGGATGCCGGGCCTGTATGGAGGCCTGCAAGGTGGAAAACAACACGGGCGAGGGCATCTTCTGGATGTACGTCTTCCGCTTTGAGGAGGGGGAGTTCCCCAACACGAAGACGTGGTTCATGCCCAGGCCCTGCATGCACTGCGACAATGCTCCCTGCGTAAAAGTCTGCCCCGTGGGGGCACGCTTCAAGCGCAAAGATGGACTGGTCCTGACGGACTACGACCGCTGTATCGGTTGTCGCTACTGCGAGGTGGCCTGCCCTTATGGGGTTAACTACTTCAACTGGAAGGACCCGCGCAAGAACCAATATTTGGACTGGCAGGACAAGAAGCTGAAGCAGCGCACGAATGGAGCGGTACCCCCATATCATAACCCGGATCATGAGCGTAAGTACAGCGAGGAGCGTGTGAAAGGCAATGGACGGATGCGCACCGTTGCGGGGAGCGGACACTACAAAGGGGTGGTGGAAAAGTGCACCTTCTGCGTCCACCGCCTGGAGAAGGGGCTGAACCCCGCATGTGTGGTGAATTGTCCTACCCGTGCGCTCATCTTTGGTGATTTGGATGATCCGAACAGCGAGGTTTCCCAGATCCTTAAGCAAAAACCCTCTTTCCGGCTCCTGGAGGAAAAGGGTGCCGAACCCCGGGTCTACTATGTGGGCGGCTCGCCGCCTTCCCCGCAAACTCGAGAAATCGAGGCCGTAAAACAAACCAATAAAACGAAATGGAGTGAGTGAAGAATGATGGCCCAACGGACTGATCAGCTGCCATACGGGGTGTGGAAGTTCTCGCGAGGATGGTATCTCCTCGTGCTCCTGCTTTTGGCGATCGTGGGCGGGGCGATCTATGCCTATTCTGTGCAGCTGCGAGAAGGGCTGGTGGTAACCGGACTTCGCGACTGGGGGACAATGGGTGGAGCGCCGTGGGGGCTCTATATCGCGTTTTTCGTCTATTTCGTGGGGGTGGGCTTCGCCGGCATCGTGGTAGCGGCGCTCATCCGCTTGTTTCGCATCGAGCCCTTGAAGCCCCTGTCGCGAGCGGCAGAGCTCATGGCGATCATCGCCCTGCTGATGGGGGCTATCAGCGTTCTGCCCGATGTGGGTCAGCCCCTGCGGGCGCTGCTCTATCTGCCTTTCTACGGTCGGCCCCAGTCGCCGCTCTACGGCGATCTGACGATGATCGTGGGCGGTTACCTCATCGCTAGCCTCATCTACTTCTATCTGGAAGGGCGGCGGGACGCAGCGTGGATGGCGGAGCACGCCCCCCGGCTTCGGTGGTTCTATCGTCTCTGGGCGGCGGGATACCGGGGCACGCCCGAGGAGCGCCGGCGCCATGAACTCACGAGCTTTATCTTGGCCATCGCAATCCTCCCTATCCTGGTGATGGCCTACCCGACGGGGTTCATCTTGGGGTTGATGGGAAGTCGGCCTGGTTGGTTCAGCGCCCTGCAGGCGCCCAGCTTTGTCCTCATGGCCGGCGTCTCGGGGGTGGGAACCCTGATCGTGATCGCCGCGCTGTTACGCAAAACCTTGGGCCTTCGAGCCCTCATCACGGAACAGACCTTTAACTGGCTCGGCCTCTTCCTCATGGCGCTCACCATCGTTTACCTCTACTTTATGGGCGTAGAGCTTTTCACCCACCTATACGCCGGCCCGCTGCCCGAATGGGAGGTTACCCGGGCCCTCCTTGTGGGTGGGTATGCCTGGCTCTATTGGGGCGTGGTGGCGAGTTTACTGGGGAGCGTGCTCCTGATCGCGCTGAGCCGCCTGCGCCGGCTCAGTCGGTATAGCATCGCGGCTACAGTGGCCGCAGGTGTCCTCGTTAACCTTGCTGCCATCGCCAAGCGCATCATCATCCTCGTTCCCTCGTTAACCCATGGAGCCTTGCTGCCCTATGGAGAGGGTGCGTATTCGCCCACGTGGGTGGAATACGCCGTCATCGCTGGGCTCTTCGCTTTGGGCACGCTTCTTTACGTCCTCTTCATCAAGATCTTCCCCATCGTAGAGGTGGCCCCGGAGGAAAAGCATCCGGCAAGGGAGGTCACCCCTACCGCCCTGGGGAGGCCTAAAGTGAGCGCACGCGGCTTTGCTGCCATCGCCATGGTGGTCCTGGGCCTCGCCCTCGTCATCATCGCCTTCTTCTTCTTCGGCGCTCCGTGGGGCATGCCCCCTATGGGCCCGGAATACAGCAATCCGCGGGTGCCTTTCTCGCCGATCTTCGTTATCATGGGGCTTCTTCTCGCCTTTCTGGCGGCCGTGGTCTACGAGGTCATGCCCGAGAAGAAGTAGCCCCTATACAATGACCACAGCCTGCCCTGCCTCCTCTAGCTAGGACCAGGAGCGGTGGGTCCTCGGGGAGGCAGGGATTTTTCTTCCTCCGCTCCCAACTCGGTGTGCGGCGCAGAGCTCACTCATATCCCACTGGCCTGCCGCTTTCCGGCGTCTCCTCGCCCGCGCCCTCCGAGCTGGCCGCTGCATCCGAGTCTCACATCCATGACAGGGACAGAAATCATTGGTCCCGGGCCGCTACATCTTGGTAGATCACGCACGGTGGCGAGTGCTGCGGGGGCTGGCGGGTTACCTGGAGGTGGAGGGACCGGAGCGGCCGGACCTGTTCCAGGGGACGCCTTCGCCAGGATCCGGCCGCTGATCGCCCCGCGCTCGGATGAGAGCGGCGGCGGGGAACGTCTTCCCCGCCGCCGCTTTTTTGATGGACAGTTGGCCATGATGCCGTCCCATCTT
>JBEPYX010000241.1:0-3941 GCA_041641155.1 Thermoflexus sp. | reverse complement strand
GACTCAACAGCGCCCCCCGACAAAGATCGTCCACATAACCGGTCAGGATCAGCCGGCCCTCCCACAACGGATCCCGGCGCAGGCGCTCGAAGGCCGGATCGGGCCACCCCGGTTTCCCGATGATCACCACCTGGCCTTCCCATCCTTCATGGATCCGGCGAGCCGCCACCCGCAAGAGCAGGCTGAAGTTCTTCCGCGGATGCACCGTCCCCACCGAGACCACATACGGCGACTGGATCCCGAAGCGGCGGAGGATCGGCTCGGCGTCCTCGGGGATCGGCGGGGGATCGTAGCCCGGATAGGCGACGATCACCTTCTCAGGGCTCACCCCGTAGAACCGGAGGAGGTCCTCCCGCGTGGCGTGGGAGTCGGCGAACACCACGCGGGCGACGGCAGCGCTCCAACGCGTGGAGAGGTCCAGGTAAAGCCGCTGCCACGTCGGATGGGCCCAGGGGAAATGACGATAGCCCAGGTCGTGGATCGTGACCGCGCTCGGCGGATGGCCCAGCGGGATCACGTGGGAGGGAACGAAGAGGGCATCCGGAGGATGGCGGATCATCTCCCACGAGAGGCGGAGGTGGGTCCACAGGCGGGGGAAGGGGATCACCCGATGCTCGACCCATGGGGATGCGGGGAAAAGCGTCGGGGAGGGAGGATCCCGGAAATAGAGGCGGAGCCGCACCCCCTCCGCCTCCGCCAGGGGGATCAGCGCGCGGATCACCGCCTGGGCGTAGCGCTCCACCCCCGTGGGATGATCCACCGTGGTCCGGCTGGCGTCGACGCCCAGGACGCGGCGGGGGCGCGCCGCCCGCTCAGGAGGAGCCCCCACAGGCGTTTTCCATCCGGCGGATTTTCTCCAGGCGGCGCACATGGCGCCCCCCTTCGAACGGCGTGTGCAGCCAGGCCTCCAGGATCTCGATCGCCAGCCCGGGCCCTACCACCCGCCCACCCAGACAGAGGATGTTGGCATCGTTATGGGCGCGGCTCATCTTGGCCGAGTAGACGTCGGAGACCGCGGCGGCGCGAATGCCTGGCACCTTGTTGGCGGTGATCGCCATCCCGATGCCTGTGCCGCAGATCAGCACCCCGTAATCCGCCTCCCCGCGGGCCACCGCCTCCGCCACCGCCTGCGCGTAATCCGGGTAATCCACCGAATCCGTCCCATGGGTCCCGAAATCCACCACCTCCACCCCCTGCTCCCGCAGGTGGGCGATCAACACTTCCTTCAACGCATAACCGGCATGGTCGGCGCCGATCGCGATCCGCACGGTTCCCCTCCCCCAGCGAGCCATCTGCCCTTCCTTAAGAACAACAAATGCACCGGGCGGCACACCCCACGCCCCGTTCACTACTGGGTGATCGCCACCACCCGATCCAACCCAGCCGCGTCCTTCAGCAGCCGAATCACGGCGTGGGGGAAGGCGGACCGAGCCAGGTCGAGGACGGCCGGCCCCTGCCCGGCGCCGATCTCCAGGAACACCGCCCCCATCGGCCGGAGGTAACGCGGCGCCTGGGCCAGGAACCGACGGATCACCGCCAGGCCGTCCTCCCCCCCATCCAACGCCAGCATCGGCTCGTATTCCCGGATCGCCGGATCGAGATCCTCCCATTCCGATCGGGCGACATACGGCAGGTTGGCGACCAGGAGATCCACCGGCCCGGGCAGCGGGGCACACAGATCACCGTGCAGGAACGTGAGGCGATGGGCCACGCCGTGGCGGAGGGCGTTCTCGCGCGCGACCGCTAGGGCCTCCGGGGAAAGGTCGGTCGCATAGCCCCGGCTGTTGGGCAGGTAAACCGCCAGGGCCACCGCGATGCACCCCGACCCGGTTCCAATGTCGGCGAAGGTGAGGGGAGCATACGTCCGGTAGGCCCGGCTCCGGGCCCACTCCAGGGCCGCGTCCACCAGATGCTCGGTCTCCGGCCGGGGGATCAGGACCGCTGGGGTGACCTTGAATGGCATCCCGTAGAACTCCCGCTCCCCGATCAGGTAGAACAACGGCTCCCCATGGGCGGAGCGGGCCACCAGCTGGGCGAAGGCCTCCCACTCCGGATCGGTGAGGATGCGCTCGGGGTGGGCCAACAGGTAGGCCCGGGAGACCCCGAGCACATGGGCCAGCAGGACCTCGGCCGCCAGCCGGGGCTGGGTGGCCCGCACCCGACGGGCCGCCCACGCGATCGCTTCCCGCACTGAGGGCGTATGCACCCCAACCGCCTGCACCATCGGCAAGGATCCCTCCTTCCCCGCGAAGGGACTTTCGCCCGGGATATCTTTCTCAGCATAGCGCGGGAATCCCGGGATGTCCACCCCGAGCCCCTACCCCGAGGGGCGACGCCGGATCCCCAGCCGGATTTTGAGGGCTGCCGTGGAGGTCCGTTAAACTGAGACGAAACAGCGATGCGGAGGGCTAGGGATGATCCGCGGCACCACCCGGCTGGTCGGCCTCCTGGGATGGCCGGTGGCCCATAGCCGGAGCCCGCAGATGCATAACGCTGCCTTTGCGGCCCTCGGGCTGGACTGGGCCTATGTGCCGTTGCCGGTGGCCCCCCCAGACCTGGAGGCAGCGATCCGGGGGTTGCGGGCCATGGGCTTCGCCGGCGCCAACGTCACCATTCCCCACAAGACCGCCGTGATGCCCTACCTGGACGAGATCTCCCCGCTGGCCCGGGCGGTCGGCGCGGTGAACACCCTGCGGGTGATCGAGGGGCGATGGATCGGCGAGAACACCGATGTGGAGGGGTTCCGCCGGGCCCTCGCGGAGACGGGGCTCTCGGTCCGCGGGCAGGCGGTCGTCCTCCTCGGGGCGGGTGGGGCGGCGCGGGCCGTCCTGGCCGCCCTGGCGCAGGAGGAGGTGAAGGAGATCTTCCTGATCAACCGGAACCTTGAGCGGGCCCGGCAGATGATCGCCGAGCTGGGCGAGGCCCTCCCGGCTGCCGGCCTCCACCTGCCCCCCGTTCACCTTCTCCGCCCGGAGGAACCCCCGCCGGAAGGGGTGGCCCTGCTGATCAACGCCACCCCGGTCGGCATGGCCCCGGAGACGGAGGCCTCTCCGTGGCCGCCGGATCGCCCTTTCCCCTGGGGCCTGCAGGGGGTGATCGACCTGATCTACGAGCCGCCGCGGACCCGGTTGATGGCCCTGGCCGAGAGGGCCGGGATCCCCGCGTTCAACGGCCTGGGGATGCTGCTGCACCAAGGCGCGCTGGCCTTCACCATGTGGACCGGCCGGCCGGCCCCGTTGGAGGTGATGCGGACGGCGTTGCGCGGGGCGCGGGACGCCGAGGAATCTCGACGCTGGGAAGAGGGTGCAATAAAATAACATAGGAGACAAAAACGAAGAAGAGCCGCCCCCTGGACCGCCCCCTCGCGTCCTGAGGGCAGGTCATCCCGTGGGATGGCCCCAGGGGGCGCCTTCGAATCCTGGAAGGAGGAGCGCGATCGTCCGAATGACGCAATTTCAGATCACCGACGACCTGGAAGCGTTACTCAACGTCTTGCCTCCAGACATCGCCCAAGCGGTCCGGGACCGCAATCGGAACGAGGCGTTGCTTGAGGTGGTGCTGGACCTGGGCCGATACCCGGAGGCTCGATATATCGATAGGGAAGAAACCCTCTGCCAGCGCGAGGTGACGGAAGCCGACCTACAGTATGTGGTCTCCCGCATCGGCGAGTTCGATGCGGACAACCGGGCGGGGATTCAGCGCACGCTCCATCGCATCAGCGCCATCCGGAACCGTCGGGGGAACATCATCGGCCTGACCTGCCGGGTGGGCCGCGCGGTCTACGGCACGATTGAGATCATCCAGGACATCATCCTGTCCGGGAAGAGCATCCTTTTGCTGGGCCGCCCGGGCGTCGGCAAGACCACCATGCTCCGGGAGGCCGCGCGCGTGCTGGCGGAGCACAAGCGGGTCATCATCGTGGACACGTCCAACGAGATCGG
>JBEPYX010000240.1:0-3951 GCA_041641155.1 Thermoflexus sp. | reverse complement strand
TCGCCCCGGAGGAGGGAGGGCAGGACAGTCACCCAGGTGCCGGGGTAAAAGAACGCGGATTGCGTGTAGGCCTGGAAGGGGAAGCCGCCGAAGAGGCACAGGACGCGCAGGGGCAGGAAGCCCTGTCGGATGCTTTGGTAGAGCACATCTCGGAAGACCAGGTAGTGGTAGGTGAAATCCCCATAGGCCAGCATCTGGCGGTCGGCTGGGATAGGGGTGAGGTACCGCCAGGCGAAGAGCCACCAGATCGCCGTCAGGCCCAGCAGGGCCACGCCCCCGTGGGAACGAAGGATTCTGCGTGCCATGGCCTGCGCTCCATTACGGGCGGACCTCAACTTCCCCCAGCTCCAGGCGATCCGACCCATCGATCGGGACCCGGACCAATGTCTCCCAATGATAGCGGCCGATCACCAACCGATAGCGCCCTGGGGGGATGTCCCCAGGCAGGGCGAGCTCGAAGCGCTCGAAGATCGTTTCCCCATCCGCCCATGCCGTTGGGGGATACAGCCCGCGGCCCACGGGATGATCGTCCTGAGCGATCAGCCGTCCGCTCCCATCCAGGAGGTGGGCGAACACGCTGTGCTCCTCCGTCGCCGTCCCCCACCGCCGCCATGCGGTGGTGAGGCGCAACCGTCCCCCGGGCGCCATGGGGCCCTCTGGCTCCATCCGGAAGGCCACTAGCTCCACTCCATCCGCCCAGCGCGCCTCCGTCAGGCGCATGCGGGCGAGCGCCGCGGGGGCGGGCCGGAAGGCCAGCAGCCGCAGCGGGCCGAAGGCCTGCTCCTCCAGGAGCTCCGTGTGCAAGCGCAACCAGCGCTCCACCTCCTCGGACCCAGGCCACATCGGCAGGTGGACCGGGATAAGCCAGATCCGTTGATGCTGCTCGGCGAGGCGCCCGAGGGCAGCGATCGTCTCCTCCCTTCGGAACGGCTGGGCCGCGGGCAACATCCCCCACGGCGTCCGATCCCGATGGTAATACGTGAAGGCGGGATCCGGAAAGGTGATCAGGGCGTAATCCCCCGGGGCCGCCTGCCGGCCCAGCTCCGCCGCCAGCTCCCGGATCGGGGGGCTCTTGGCGTAGCGAGGATCCCCGAAGTGATGCCTCAGGCTCTGAGTGATCCCGATGCCGATTCCCAGGCTGCAGAGCAGGAGAAGCCCTCGACGCCACCGATCACCTCCCAGGAGCTGCCCCATCCCGATGGAGGCCAGCAGGATCCAGAAGGGGAGGGCGGTGATCATATAGTGGGGGGCGAAAACGGCCCGGGTGCGGGCGGCGAAGAAGGTGACCAGGACGGGCGCGGCCAGGTGCCCCGCAGCCCAGATCCCATCCGCCCGAGCGGTCCGGAGCGCGGATCGCCAACCGAGCAGCACCAGCAGCGCCCAGAGGGCTGTGGCGATCGCAGCCGGCCATCCATCGCCGGTCGTCCCCACGGTGAAGGTTTGGAACACTCGAGCGGCGCCCGCGAGGAGCGAGGGGGCCCGTTGGGCCGTCCCGGCGTAAGGGGCCAGGGCGTGCCAGGCCAGGATAAGGCCGGGGAGCCAGAGCAGGAGGATCGCCCCCTGGGCCCATGCCCACGACCGAAGCCGGTGGCGCCAAAACCCGAAGACCAGCAGAGCCTGCAAGGGAAACCAGATCGCCAGATTGTAGTGGTAATAGGCCCCCAGGGTTCCGATCAGGATGAAGAGGATCCAGTCACGCCGCTGGCCGGTGCGCAAAGCGCGCATCAGCGCCACGGGCTCCGCGATCCCGAAGAACGCCAGCGTGCCATACTGTCGCGCGTCCTGGCTCTGCCAGATCAGATAGGGATGCAGGCTCGCCAGGGCCGCTCCGGCCCAGGCCGTCCACCGGCGCTGGCCCATCATCCGAAGAACCTTCCCGACCAGCGGCGCGATCAGAAACGTGAGGAACAGGCTGTGGAACCGGAGCGCCAGCTCGGAGTCGCCCGCCAGCGCCATCCATCCCTTCATCCAGAGGAAATGCAGGGGAGAATGCGGCTCCCGCGCCTCCCAGATGAACCGCAAGATGGCGGGGGGATCCTGGCGGGCGATGATCCAGGAGAAGGCCTCGTCTCCGCGCAGGGAGGGGGCGGCGAGCCGGAACATCCGCATGGCGAAGCCGAGCCCCAGCACACCGACCACGGCGATGGGGAAGAGGAGCCGGTGCGACCTCGCCACAGCCTGCACGAGCCTTAAGGCAGGCCGGGCACGTCCCATGTCCCCCTCAGCCCCACGCCCGCTGGACGCGGGCGGCATGATCTGTTTCCGCGCCCTCCTTCGCACTTTGCGGAGCGTCTTCAGAAGCTTGGCCGTGCGCGTTGGGCGGAGGGCAAACAGCCAACGGCCGGCGGCGGGGTGGTCAGCGCACGGCGGCGCGCACCGTGGAGTAAAGGGCTTCGGCCTTCAGCTCCTGGAGCGTGTAGCAGGGGGCGCCCAGGTGATCGGCCAGAGCCTGCGCCAGACCTTGATCGAAGGCGGCGTGTTCCATGTTGATCACCACGCAGGGGATCTGCCGTTCCCGGAACAGATCCGCGATGCGGTGCGCCTCCTCCTGAGGCGGCAGCTCGGTCATCGAGACGTTCCCGGCCCCATCGGTGAGCAGGATCATCAGCGGGCGCACGTCGGGGCGTAGGAGCATCTCCCGGCAGAGCACCTCGTAGGCCAGCAGGAGGCCGGCGGAGAGCGGCGTCTTGCCCCCCACCGGGATGTCCTCGAGGGCCTTCTTGGCCAGATCCACGCTGGACGTCGGGGGCAGCACCAACCGCGCCCGGTCTTTCTGGAAGACCACCAAGCCCACCCGATCCCGCCGCTGATAGGCATCGGTGAGGAGGGACAGGATCGCCCCTTTCGTCGCCTCCATCCGCTCGGCCACCGCCATGCTCCAAGAGGCATCCACGACGAAGAGGATCAAATTGGCCGCGCGGCGGACCCGGACCTTGCGGTGGTAATCCTCCGGTCGGATCGCCAGTGCGGTCTGGGAGCGGTCGCGCTCGATCTGATGGGGCGCGGCGGCTCGGAGGGTGGCGTCGAAGGCCAGGTCATCCGCCTGGCCCGGGGAGGGCCGAGCCCAGATATAGCGCCCGCGCTTGCGGGCCGAACGGGTGACGCTGCGGCGGCCGCCCACCCGACGCTCCCGCCGGTCCTTCGGTGTGTCCAGCCGCCTCACCGGGAACGTCTCCCCGATGGGCACCGGCTTCCCCCCTTCCCACCACACGCCCTCCTGGCGGGTGACGGCCTGCCGTTGGGGCTGGGGGGATTCGTCCCCGACAGGTCGGCCCGGGTCACACAGCTCCCCGTCGGTGCGCTGCGCTTTTTTTGGGGTCCCTCCCTCCGAGGAGGCGCTCGGCTGGGCGGGCGAATTCCCCTCGATCTGACGCCGGACCTGCTCCATGCGTTCGGCCAGCTGCTCGAGGGTGAGGTGGCCGTCCTCATCGAAGGGGCGGCGCTTGAGCCGATGGGGCAGGGCCAGCTCAGCCGCCAGCAGGATGTCCTCCTCAGTGATCTGGTCCCGCCCCTTGAACGCCGCGTGGGCCCGGGCCGTCTTCAGGATCACCAAGTCCGCCCGGTGCCCATCCACCCCCAGGCTCGCCACCAGCCCCGCGATCAGCAGGAGGTCCCGCGGCGTGTGGACCACGTGGGGGAGCCGCTCCCGCGCAGCGGCGATCTCCTCCGAGAGCTGACGCTCGTAAGGCTCCCATTCCGCGCGGAAGCCCTCCGGATCCTGCTCGAAGGCCAGGTTGCGGCGGAGGATCTCCGCCCGCTGGGCCGGATCGCGCACCCCCTCCACATTCACGCAGAGGGCGAACCGATCCAGCAGTTGAGGCCGCAGGTCGCCCTCCTCGGGGTTCATCGTGCCCACCAGGATGAAGCGGGCCGGATGCTGGAAAGAGATCCCCTCCCGCTCCACCACGTTCACCCCCATCGCCGCCGCATCCAGCAGCACATCCACGATGT
>JBEPYX010000239.1:0-3958 GCA_041641155.1 Thermoflexus sp. | reverse complement strand
ACCGCCTGCTCCAGCCGGGCTTGGGCCGCACGCGCCTGGGCTGCCGCAACGGCTTGCTGGAGCTGCAGCTCCTGAGGCTCCCGAAGCATGGCCCGCGCGTCCTGCCAGGCCCGATAGGCCCCATCCCGCAGCGCCTGCGCCTGATCGACCAGCGCCATGGCCTCCCGCAGGTCCTCCTCCCGCGGGCCGGCCTCCAGAGCCTCCAACGCAGCCCGGGCCTGAGCCACCTGCGCCTCGGCCATCCGGATCTGTGCCTCCAACAGGGCGGGATCCAGATCCAGCAACGGCTGCCCGGCCCGAACGGCCTCCCCTTCATCCACCCACACCCGGAGCACCCGTCCGCCTTCCATGGCGATCACATTCACCGTCTGTGCCTCCAGAACCCCCGAGGCGACGAGGGGCCGGTCGGCCGACGGATGGCACGCAACGGCCAGGGACAGAAGCCCGAGCATCCACCTGCGCATCCCCTCGCTCATCCGATCCCCCTGCTTATGTTGCTTATGTCAACGCGCTCGGCCGATCCGCGACGGAACGCTCCTCGCGCTGGATCACCTCCAGGAAGAGGTCCTCCAGTGAAGGGGAGGCCCAATCCACCGACACCGACTGCAGCCCGGCCGCTTCCAGGCGCGCCCGGACCTCCTCTGCGGAGACCTCTGGCGCGCGCAGGAACACATGAAGGCGCGCGCCATGGAACGTCACGCGCCGAACTGCCGGCCACTCCCGCAGCACAAGGAGGGCGCGATCCAGCGGAACCGCTGCGACCTCCAGCACCTCCCCGAGGCCTACCCCCTCCTTCAGCTCCGAAGGCGCCCCCTGCAGGACCAGGCGGCCGTTGTGGATGAGGGCCAGGCGGGAGCATTGCTCCGCCTCGTCCATATAGTGAGTGGTGACGAACACAGTCACCCCCTGCTCCGCCAGCCGATACAGCAGATCCCAGATCCCCCGCCGGGCCAGCGGATCCATCCCCGCCGTCGGCTCATCCAGGAAGAGGATCTCCGGCTCGTGGAGCAGCGCGGCCGCGAGGGCCACCCGTTGCCGCCAGCCACCCGCCAGATAGCGGACCAGGCGCCGCTCCTGCCCCACTAGGCCCATGAGCTCCAGCAGGGCGGCGATCCGATCCCTCAGGCGCAGCGCGGGCAGCCCGTACACGGCCCCGTAGAACCGCAAGTTCTCCTCCACGGAGAGGTCCGGATACAGGCTGAACCGCTGGCTCACGTAGCCGATCCGCGGGCGGATCCGAGCGGTCTCGTGGGTTGCATCGTATCCCAGCACCCACGCCCGCCCGGCAGTGGGCTCCAGCAACCCCAGCAGCATTCGGATGGTCGTCGTCTTCCCCGCCCCATTTGGGCCCAGGAAACCGAAGATCTCCCCCCGGCGGACCTCGAAGGAGACCCCATCCACGGCCGTGAACGCCCCGAAACGTCGGGTGAGCGCTTCCGCGCGCACTACCACCTCAGCCATCGGCGCCCCCCCGGCGCATGAGATAGGCGAAAACCTCCTCCAGGCGCGGCGGGGCCCACTGCACCCCTCGCACGACAGCGCCTGGGACAGCCTGCGCCATCGCCTGGGCGTCCTCCGGGGAAAGGGCGCCCGCACGCACCACCAGCCGGATCCGATCCCCCAAGACCACGGCCTCCAGAACGCCGGGGTGCTCCGCCAGCGCGGCGCGGACTTGCAGAGGCGGCCGGGCGATCACCTCGATGACCGGGTGGCCCAACGAGGCACGCAGCCGATCCGGCGTGTCCACCGCCAGCATGCGCCCCCGGTGCATCAGGGCGACCCGCATGCAGCGCTCCGCCTCGTCCAGATACGGCGTGGTCACCACGATCGTAACCCCCTGCAAGTGGAACTCGCCCAGGAGATCCCATAGCTCCCGCCGCGAGACCGGATCCACCCCCGTGGTGGGCTCGTCTAGGAACAACAGGCGGGGCCGATGAACCATCGCACCGATCAGGGCCAGCTTCTTCTGCATGCCCCCCGACAGATGGGCCGCCCGACGGTCCAGGAAGCGCTCCAGACGGGCGAAGCGCAACAGACGCTCCACCCATGCGGGGTCGGACGTCCCATACATCGTGGAGAGAAAAAAGAGATTCTCCCGGACGGTCAGATCGCCGTAGAGGCTGAAGCTCTGGGGCACATAGCCCAGGAGAGGCCTGACCCGATCCGGCTCACGCAGGAGATCCCGGCCCAGCACCCACAGGGATCCTGCGTCCGGACGCATGACCCCCGTGAGGACCCGGAGGAGGGTGGTTTTCCCGGCCCCGTCGGGACCGATGACCCCAAAGATCTCGCCCGGGTGGACGCTGAAGGAGAGATCGTCCAGGGCGCGGACGGGGCCGAAGCGCTTCGTCAGATGCTCCGCACGCACAACGTCCTCGCTCATCTCCTCCCCCTACTCCAGGCGTTTGCGGAACCGCCAAGCGGCCAACCCCATCACCGCGACCCCGAAGAGCACCAGCGCCAGGGCCTCGTCCCACAGGGGCTCGATCCCCACCCCCTTCACGATGATCCCGCGCAGGATCACCAGCATGTACCGCAAGGGGATCAGGTAGCTGAGCCACTGGAGGACGCGGGGCATCGCCTGGATCGGGAACAGAAACCCCGCCAGGAAGATCGAAGGAAGCAACATGAAATAGGTGAGCAGCATGGCCTCCCGCTGGGTGGAAGCCACGGTCGAGATCAGCAACCCGAAGCCCAAGGAGGAGAGAAGAAAGAGCCCGGAAAGGGCCACGAGCAGGCCCAGGTCCCCCCGGATCGGCACACGGAACCAGAGCGCCCCAAGGAAAAGGATGAGGCCGAAGTCGATGAAAGCGATCCCCACGTAGGGGGCCATCTTCCCGATCACCAGCTCCACGGGGCGGATGGGGGTGACGATCAGCTGCTCCATCGTCCCCTGCTCCCGCTCCCGCACCATGGCCTGAGCGGTGAGCAACATCGTGAGGAACTGGAGGATCACTCCGATGAGACCCGGGATCATGTAATCCGCGCTGCGGAGCTCCGGGTTATACCAGACCCGGGGGCGCGCATCCAGCCCGGGCATCCGCCGCGGATCCAGGTTCAGGGTCCGCCGGAGGATCTGGGTGGAGTGATGTTGCGCGATGGAGAGCGCCGCGGCATACGCGTTGTTGGCGACCGTGGGGTCGCTCCCATCGATCACCAGGCCCACCTGGGCGGGGCGGCCAGCCAGGACGTCCGCGCCATACCCCTTGGGGATGAGCAGGGCCGCCTGGGCCGTCCCCGCATCCAGCAACCGGGCCAAGTCCTCCTCCCGCTCCACGTGCCCAATGATCTGGAACGTGTCCACCGCCCGATAGGCGTCCACCAGCTCCTGGCTCTGGGGGGTCCGATCCCAGTCCAGGATCACCATCGGCACGTGCTTGACGTCGGTCGTCGCCGCATAGCCGAGCAGGAACAGCTGGACCACTGGGATCAGGAACATCACCGCCAGCGTCCGGGGATCCCGCAGGATGTGCAACACCTCCTTATACGTCACCGCGCCGATGCGGCGAAGCATCTCAGCGCCTCCTCAGGGCCGAAGCGACTTCTCCGCTTCAGGGCTCAAGATCCCGTTGAGATAGACCTCCAGCGCCGCGGCGAAGAGCTGTTCGATAGGGACCGGGGAACGGATCCGCAGCAGGCAGCTCAGGAGGATCTGGGAGAACAGAAGCCCCATCCACAGCTGCGCCCCCACCTGGGGATCGAGGGGGCGAAGGAGGCCCTTCCCTTTTTGGGCGGCGAGGTAGGCGGCGATGGCGCGCAGCCCTGGGCGGATCGCCCGGGCGACGAAGGCCCGGCGGACCCGGTGGTTGCGGATGGCCTCCGGGAGAAGCAACCGCATCGCGGCCACCATCGCCGGATCCCGGGCCAGGGCTTCCCCCAGCGCGGCGATGTGCGCCAGGAACACCCGAGGGGGAGCATCCCGCATGGTTTGAGCCATCCGCTGCAGGGGAAAGGCGAA
>JBEPYX010000238.1:0-3963 GCA_041641155.1 Thermoflexus sp. | reverse complement strand
ATCACCGGGATCCCACGCGCCGGCGCGGGTGAACCCGAGGCCGGGCGGGCCGCGTCCGCCCCGATGACGTAGACGTAAAGGACGGAGGGCTTCCCCCAAGTGACCCCATCCTTGGGGGAGCCTAGCAGGAGGGGCACGATGCCATTGATCACGCTGTTCCCCCTGGAGGGGATCCCCCGGATCCAACCGGGAGACGATCTGGTCGCTCTGCTGGCGGAGGCCATGGCGCGTTGGGGCGGCCCACAGATGGGGGACGTGCTGGTGGTCGCGCAGAAGATCGTCTCCAAGGCGGAAGGGCGGCTGGTTCGGCTCTCCGAGGTCGTCCCTTCTCCCCGCGCCCATGAGCTGGCCCGGATCACCGGCAAGGACCCCCGGCTGGTGGAGGTCATCCTCTGGGACACCGCTGAGGTGCTCCGGGCGCGGCCGGGGCTGATCATCGTCGAGCACCGCCTGGGGTTCATCTGCGCCAACGCGGGGGTGGATCGCTCGAACGTGGCCCCGGAGGGAGAGGACGTGGTGCTCCGCCTGCCGGAGGACCCCGATATGTCCGCCCGGCGGATCCGGGAGGGGTTGCAGCAGCGGTTCGGGGTGGAGATCGGTGTGGTGATCGCCGACAGCCACGGCCGGGCACACCGGAAAGGGGTGATCGGGGTGGCCATCGGGGTGAGCGGCCTGCCCGCGCTGGAGGACTGGCGGGGGCGGCAGGACCTCTTCGGCTACACCCTTCAGCACACCGAGGTCGCCCTCGGGGACCTCTTGGCGTCGGCGGCGACGCTGCTGCTGGGCCAAGCCGCTGAGGGGATCCCCGCGGTCCTGATCCGGGGCGTCCCCTTCACCCCGCGGGAGGGCTCCGCCCGGGAATTGATCCGGGAGCGCGCCTTCGACCTGTTCCGCTGACCGGTTGGTTCCCCCGCACGCCCATGCTCGAATCAGAGCAGGGGGACGGGGCTGCCACTGCATTGGAGGATCTCCACACCGGAGGCGTTGATGGTGCTCAGCGGGATCCGAGTGCTGGATCTGACCCGACTGCTGCCTGGTCCGTTCGCCACCCAGTGGCTGGCCGCCATGGGAGCGGAGGTGATCCGGGTGGAGCACCCCCACGGCGGGGATTGGCTCCGGGAGCTGCCGCCCCTCGTGGAGGGGATGGGGGCGTGGTTCGCCGCGGTGAACCGGGGCAAGCGGAGCGTGGCCATTGATCTCAAACACCCGCAGGGCCGCGAGATCTTCCTCCGCCTGGTCCGATCGGCCGACGTGCTGGTGGAAGGATTCCGGCCCGGGGTGATGGCCCGACTGGGCCTGGGGCCCGAAACCCTCTTGCGCCACCATCCCCGCCTGATCTATGCCGCCCTGACCGGCTACGGAACGGGCAGCCGCTGGCGGGAGCGGGCCGGCCACGATCTGAACTACCTGGCCCTGGCCGGGTTCCTGGGGTTGAACGGGCCCCAGGCCGGCCCCCCCGTCCCACCCGCGGTGCCGGTGGCCGACTTCGGCGGGGCCATGGCGTTGGTGATCGCCGTGCTGGCAGGCCTGTTCCACCGGGAACGGACCGGCCGGGGGCTGGCCCTGGAGGCCTCGATCTTCGAGGTGGCGGTTTCCTGGATGCAGCCCTTCTGGCAGGTCCATCACGCCGGCCTCCCAGCGGCCCGGGAGGGGCTGCCGCTGAACGGGGCGCTTCCCTGCTATCGGGTATATCCCACGAAAGACGGAGGGGCGATGGCCCTGGCGGCCCTGGAGCCGGCCTTCTGGCGGGCCTTCTGTGAAGCGGTCGGCCGTCCGGAGTGGATCCCGCGTGCCTTCGACCCGACCTTGATCCCCGAGGTGGCGGAGCTGTTCCGAAGCCGAACCCGCCGGGAATGGGAGGAGATGCGGGAGGGGCTGGACGCATGCCTGGAGCCCGTGTTGGAGCCGGACGAAGCGATCCGGTCGCTGGCCCACCTCGCCCCCGCCTTCCAGGGTGGGACCCCCACGCTGCCGTGGACAGTAGATGGCCAGCGGCTCGCCGCGCTGGGCCCCCCGCCCCGCCTTGGGGAGCACACCGTGGAAATCCTCACCGGGCTGGGCTACACGCGGACCGACCTGGAGGACATGGCCCGTCAAGGGATTGTGGGGATGGCCTGAGCCGGAAGCCTCCGCCGGCTGGATGATTTTCGGCGGGCGGCTCTCCCGAGGCGCTCGGCGTGTCGGGAGACGCGCGCCCCCATCACCGGATCGCCCCCTCTGGAGGCCCCGATTTCATCGCCCGGGCGCCCCACCTTCTCCCCCGGATCCGGGGGAGGGTGGGAACCCATAAGCCAGGCGCTACTCCTCGCCGATCAGCTCCAGCTCGGCGAACATCACCGAATAGCTGTGGCCGGAGGCGTAGATGCGCAGCCGGGTCAACGTGGCCGGTGGCGCCCCAACCGCCCGGAGCGCCTCCACCAGGTTCCCCGAATCGAACGTATACCACTCCCCAAGGGGAACCCGAATGTGGACGTTGTAGGGAGGCGGGCAAACCTGGGGCAGGCAGCTCTCGGGGGTTTGGGGGGTGACCTCGCCCAGGGCGTAGAAGCCCTGCAGCCACTGGCGGTCGGCGCCGTTGACGTCCTTGTATTCCAAGCGGATCATCAGCGGGCACTCCGTCCCCACCACCCCGCACACCGCGACATCCTGGGCGAGGATCTTAAGGGTGATGTGCAGCTGCAGAGAACGGAAATCCCGCACATCCTGGTTGAGGACGATAAACACCCCCGTCTGGGCGTGGTCGAATCCGGAGCGGGAGATGGCCAGGGCCCGGCGGCCGCCCTCCACCGTGGGGGCGACGTTCCCCCCGCTCTCACCTGCTTGCTTCACGAACGTGAAAATGGCCCATTGGCCGGGCGGCACCGGCTCGTCCACGTTCCGCTCCGGCAACGGCGCCCCGAAGAGGTCCGGCAACAGGTTCCGGCCCGCCCCCAAGGGGCCCTCGACCAAGCCGTTCAGACCGATCCGAGCCCGCTGGTCGCTCCGCAGCGTCCGCATCGCGGTGAGGTTCCCCACCACGGCTTCCCCGGCGCGCACTGTGAAATCCGAGCGATCGTTCTGCACCTCCACCGCCAGGGTCCCCGAGATCACCACCGCGTGCCCGTGCGGGGTCTGAACCACCAGCTCCAGCGCCCGACGGCCTTCCAGGCGGGTCACCCGCACCCGGCCGCTGCGGACGTAGAGGGTGAGGCGCGCCGGCTCAGGGCTGATCCCGAAACGGGGGTAGCGGGCGCGCCGCACCTCGAGCTGGGTGTTGGGGTAGATCTGGACGGCCGCCAGATCCTGGGGCGCGGAGCGCAGGGGCTCGGAGAAGATCGCCAGGCCCTGGGACTGGGCGTCCGTCACCAGGAGATCCCCTTCCACCAGCCTCGGATACGGCGGGCCGGGGATGATGGCCACCGGCTCCCGCTCCGGGTGCTCCAGGCGGAGGACGCCGGAGAGGGCCGCCACCCGGGCCGGCGTGCCTATGAACGAGGTGCGGAGGTAGCTCGTGATCTGCCACGGGATCAGGACGCCGAGCCCGACGCAGACCGCGAACGACAGCAGGAGGATGGCCCAGGCCAGGCGCTGGATTTGCGCCTCAGTCCACCTCGTAGCGGATGTGAAATCCCCGGAATTCACCGGTGGGCCTCTCCCAACGGGTCTCCACGTAGTCCACGCGGGCGGCGGGCGGGCCTTCGCGCAGGAAATCCAGCAAGGACTCCACGGCGGGCCGCGGGCCTTCAGCCACCACCTCCACCGTGCCATCGGCGCGATTCGCCACCCAGCCGCTCAGGCCCAGCGCCTGGGCTCGCATCCGGGTGTAATATCGAAAGTTCACGCCCTGCACGATCCCATGGACGATGGCATGCAGCCGGACGCGCTCCTCCATCTCCGGCTTCCGCTGCCGCGTTTCGGCCATAGGTCCCCACCTCCTCGATGCGCTCTCGATTTTAGCGCAGGAAACAGCGGGCGGCGGATGCG